>CAMFHT010000123.1 GCA_945952245.1 uncultured Rhizobium sp.
ATCGACATCCAGACGACGCCCTTCACGGTCGCCGGCGTCGGCGACATGTCGGGCGACGTTTTCGGCAATGGCATGCTGCTCTCGCCGAAGATCCGGCTGATCGCCGCCTTCGACCATCGCGACATCTTCATCGATCCGGATCCGGACATGGCCCGGACGATGGCCGAGCGGCAGCGCCTCTTCGGGCTCGCGCGCTCGAGCTGGCAGGATTTCAACCGCAACGTCCTCTCCAAGGGTGGAATGATCATCTCCCGCGCGGAGAAATCCGTGAAGCTGACGAATGAAGCGGCAGCGGCCATCGGTCTGGCCAAAACCACCGCGACCCCCTTCGAAATCATGTCGGCCATCCTCAAGGCTCCGGTCGACCTGCTGTGGTTCGGCGGCATCGGCACCTATATCAAGGCACCCAGCGAAACGGACGCGGACGTGGGCGACCGCGCCAATGATCCGATCCGGGTGCTTGGATCCGAAGTCCGCGCACGGGTGATCGGCGAGGGCGCCAATCTCGGCGTCACCCAACGCGGCCGCATTGCCTACAGCCTCGCTGGCGGGCGCTGCAACTCGGACGCAATCGACAATTCCGCCGGCGTCAACTCCTCGGACCTCGAGGTCAATATCAAGATCGCGCTTGCCTCCGCCATGCGGGACGACCGGCTGACGCGGCAGAAGCGCAACCAGCTGCTTGCTTCCATGACCGACGAGGTGGCACAGCTGGTCCTGCGCAACAACTACCTGCAGTCGCTGGCGATTTCCCTCACGGAACGCCGGGGTAGCGCGAATGGCCGTGACCTCGGCCTCCTGATGAACGTGCTGGAGGGTGCGGGCCAGCTGAACCGCAAGGTCGAACTGCTGCCCGACGATGCGACTTTCGCCGAACGCTACGCCTCCGGCAAGCCGCTGACACGTCCAGAAATCGGGGTGCTGCTTTCCTATGCCAAGATCGTGCTCTTCGATGCGCTCATCGCTAGCAATCTGCCTGATGATGCCGTGTTCAACCCGGTGCTCAGCCGCTACTTCCCTGCCAAGATGCAACGAACCTATGCAGGCGATATCTCCGCACACCGGCTGCGGCGCGAGATCATTGCAACGGTGCTCGCAAACGAGGTGATCAACCGCGGCGGGCCCGCATTCGTCATCTCGATGATGAACTGGAGCGGCGCGTCCGCCGCCGACGTGGTCAAGGCTGCGATGCTCGCCCGCGAAGGCTTCGACTTTGCGCGGCTGTGGGCGGAGGTAGACAAGCTCGACAACCAGGTGAGCGGACAGGCGCAGAACGCGCTCTATGCGCGGATCGGGAGCGCCTTCACGGGCCTGACCAGACTGCTGATCAAGGACAGCGACACGGGCCTTTCCATGCAGGAGAAGGGGCAGAAGCTTGCGGCGGCCGTGAAGGCCCTGAAGCCCGTCATCCGCTCCATCATGCCGAAGGACCTGGCCAGCGACATCGCCGCACTGGAAACCGAATTCGTGTCCTCCGGCATACCGCCGGCGCTCGCCTCCGATGTGGCCGAACTACAGGCCTTGCTCATCGTGCCCGAGATCATGCAGATCTGCGAGGAGACGAAGGACACGCTCGCCCGCGCTTCCGAAGTCTACATGACGGTTACCCAGCGCTTCCATGTCGGGAAGCTGCTCTCGGCAGCCCAGCACGTTTCGACCGTGGATTCCTACGAGGCCATGGCGCTGTCGAGGGCACAAGACCAGATCGCATCCGCGCGGAAGTCGATCGTGTCGCGGGTTCTGACCGGGTACCGCAAAGACAGGACTCCCTTGGAGGCCTGGCTTTCCGCCGAGCCTCAAAGGATGAGCCGCCTTTCGACCGAGCTTTCCGCAGTAAGCGACAGCGGCGATCCGAGCGTGGCGAAGATGACGGTGGCTGCCGGTATCCTCAACGATCTTGCCAGCGCCTGAACGAAGTGACACAGTCCCCCGAAAATTAGATATTTACGGGGGACTAATTTGACTGTTTCAATATCGGAAGGGGGCATCGCGCCGACGGTCACCCGCAAGGGGATCTGGGGCTGGATGCTGTTCGACTGGGCGGCCCAGCCCTTCTTCACCCTCGTCACCACATTCATCTTCGGACCTTACTTCGTGTCCCGCATGACGGCGGATCCCGTTTCCGCGCAAGCCATGTGGAGTAACATGGCGACGGTGTCCTCGATCATCATCGCCATCTTTTCTCCCGTGCTCGGTTCGATCGCCGACCAGTCAGGTGCGCGAAAGCCCTGGATCGCCGGTTTTGCGGTCCTGAAGATCGCGAGCCTGATTACGCTCTGGTGGGCGGCACCCGGATCACCGGTCCTTCTGCCCGTCATGGCCATGATCCTCGCATCCATCGCCGCCGAATTTTCGATCGTGTTCAATGATTCCATGCTGCCGCGCCTCGCGAGCAAGGACGAGGTCGGCCGCCTCTCCAATATGGCTTGGGGCATTGGCTATCTCGGCGGCATGATCGTGCTGATCTTCGTCGTCGTCTTCCTCGCCGGTAGCCCGGAAAGCGGCAAGACGCTTCTTGGTATCGACCCCCTCTTCGGCCTCGACCCCCACCAAGGCGAAGATGCGCGCATAACGGGGCCGCTCTCGGCCGGCTGGTATCTTCTCTTCATCATCCCGATGTTTCTCTTCACGCCCGACGCGAAGAAAGGACTGCCGCTGGGGGCCGCCGTCTCCTCCGGCATCGGTGAGCTCAGGCACACGCTCGGCGAGTTGACGCAGCGGCGCGGTATTCTCCGCTTTCTGATCGCACGCATGCTCTACCAGGACGGCGTCAATGGACTTCTGATCCTGGGTGGAACGTTTGCTGCTGGAATGTTCGGCTGGGTGACGCTCGAGATTGGCCTCTTCGGCATCATCCTGAATGTGCTGGCAATATTCGGCAATCTAGCCGCCGGCGCCATCGACCAGAGAGTGGGCTCGAAGCGGACGGTTCTGATCTGCCTCGTCATGCTCGTCGTCGCCGTCATCGGCATCGTCTCTACGGGTCCGGGATATACGCTCTTCGGCCTGCTGCCGCTCTCGACAGACGATTCAGGAGGCTTGTTCGGTACGGCAGCCGAAAAGGCCTACATCCTTTACGGCCTGCTGATCGGTCTCTCCTTCGGGCCGGTTCAGGCGTCCTCGCGCTCCTATCTCGCCCGAAGCGTCGGCCCGGACGAGGCGGGGCGCTATTTCGGCATCTACGCGCTGTCCGGCCGGGCGACGAGCTTCATGGCAACGCTTGCCTTCTCGCTCGCCACCTATGCGACGGGATCGGCGAGGATCGGCATGGCAACCCTCCTGGTCTTCCTGATGAGCGGCCTGGCACTTCTCTGGCATACGCCCTATCCGGCATCGGCGCAGGAAGACGCATGATCATCTTCCCGCATTGGCGGGAAGATAGGCCGGAGGCGAGAAAACGCTGCTCAATGCAGGAAATGGCGCATGCCGGTGAAGACCATGGCGATGTTGTTCTCGTCGGCCACGCGGATGACGTCCTCGTCGCGCATGGAACCGCCGGGCTGGATGACGGCCGTAGCCCCGGCCTCGATCATCGAGACCAGGCTGTCGGCGAAGGGGAGGAAGGCTTCGGATGCCACGGCCGAGCCGACCGTGAGCGGCCTGTCGAGGCCCATCTGGCGGGCAGCTTCTTCCGCCTTGATGGCAGCAATCCGGGCGGAATCGACGCGACTCATCTGGCCGGCACCGATGCCGACGGTGAGGCCGTCCTTGGCATAGACGACCGCATTCGACTTCACATGCTTCGCCACCTTGAAGGCGAACTTCATGTCTTCGAGTTCGGATGCGGTCGGTGCGCGCTTCGTCACGGTGCGAAGATCAAGATCCTCGACAATGCCATTGTCGCGCGTCTGTACGAGCAGGCCTCCGGCAACCGTCTTGGCAGACAGGCCGCGCTCGCGCGGGTCCGGCAGGCCACCCGTGACGAGGAGGCGCAGATTGGGCTTGCGGGCGACGATGGCGCGGGCTTCATCGCTCGCCTCAGGCGCGATGATGACTTCCGTGAAGAGTTTTATGATCTCTTCCGCTGCGGCTGCATCCAGCGTCTGGTTCAGCGCGATGATGCCACCGAAGGCGGAAACGGGATCGCAGGAAAGCGCCCGCTGATAGGCATCGAGCAGGCTGCGACCCGTTGCGACGCCACAGGGGTTGGCATGCTTGATGATCGCGCAGGCCGCGCCGTTTTCCGGCAGGAAGCTCGACACGAGTTCAAAGGCGGCATCCGTGTCGTTGATGTTGTTATAGGAAAGCTGCTTGCCCTGCAGAAGCTTGGCCGTCGCAACACCCTTCCGCGACTCTCCCGTCAGGTAGAAACCCGCACTCTGGTGCGGATTTTCACCATAGCGCATCTTCTCCTTCAACACCCCGCCGATGACACGATAGCGCGGGATCTCGATCTCCAGCGCTTCCGCAAACCAGTTGGAGATCGCAGCATCATAGGCCGCCGTGCGCGCAAATGCCTTTGCTGCCTGGCGCTTGCGGTAATCATAGGAGGTGCAGCCTTCATTGGAACGCAGGCTTTCGAGCAGCGCCGGATAGTCGGAGGGGTCGGTAAGCACGGTGACATAGGCATGGTTCTTGGCGGAAGCCCGGATCATGGCGGGGCCGCCGATGTCGATATTCTCCACGGTTGTCGGATAATCCTCGCCGGCAGCACGGATGTCCTCGAACGGGTAGAGATTGATGGCGAGAAGATCGATCGCTTCGATGCCATGGGCCTGCATGGCGGCCTGGTGCTCGGCATCGTCCCGGATCGCGAGGAGACCGCCGTGGACGAGCGGGTGCAGAGTCTTCACGCGGCCATCCATGATTTCGGGAAAGCCGGTGATTTCGGAAACGTCGGTGACCGGAATGCCTTCCGCCGCGATGGCCTTGTGCGTTCCACCCGTGGAGAGGAGGCGCACACCGAGATCGTTCAGCGCGCGGGCCAGCTCCACGACGCCGGTCTTGTCGGAAACCGAAAGAAGCGCCGTCTTCACCTTCACCCGGTCGGGAGCGGGAATCTTCTTCGAAACGACTGCCATGCTTCAATCTCCTTCGGCTGTCAGAGGGACCTGAAGGACCGCCTAGCACACCGCGGCAGCTTAGGAAACAAGGCTATCTCTGCCTTATGAACTGCCAGTCGATTTCTGCGGTTTCCCCGGCGCGGAAGGAGATTTCAATGTGTTCGGAAGAGCGGATCCCGGAAGCATCGGCAAAAAAGATCCCCTCGCTGATGACGGCTTCCTGGCCTTCTACGGTGAAGGTCCAGCTTTCGCCATCCGGCGCCTTGAGGATGACGGAATCCGCAGCTGCCTGGATCAGATCGATCGCGGGGTGCACGTGAAATCGCACGATCGCGATCGCTGCATCACTGGCAGCAGGGCGAGAACCATCGGGCTTGACGAGAATGTCGCGCCCGCTCAGCCGTCCACCATCCTGCGACAGCCGGACATGGCGCCTGTGGACGAGACCGAAGGCCGAGACGTACCCGTCGTGGCTGGCCTCGATGCAATCGTCTCCACCTTCAACTTCCTTCCGGAGAAACTCGATACGGCTCGGGCCCTCCACCATAACAGGGCCAAGCCATTCGGACGAAGAAACGCGCGCTGAGGAGGTCTCGTTGATCACGAGGGTCGAATGCGCTGCCGTGAGGCGGGCTGTCTGTCGATAGGCGGGGCTCGCGAACCGTGGAGACCCAGCATTGACGATGAAGCGGCTGCGGCCGGAAGACATCTCGAAAGAGAGAAAACCCGCATGCGCGGTGCGAGACGTCTCGCGGCTGAGCGGCATCCCCGTGTCCATCAGTACCGTCGTCTGACCTGCGGACATGCGCTGGTAATTCATCTGCGGCAGGGCGCGGAACGGCTGTCCTGCCGTCTCGTCATAGCGGAGCACCGACATGAGCTCGTTGGCGAGCGTGGAGGTCGCCCCGTTGAAGAGCGCCAGGTCGCCGTCCTGGTGACGGAAGAACCGGAGGGCCGGATACATGCGGTCGATGCCGGAAATCAGGCGCGATGGCATATCGTGACCTAGGTTCATGTAGGTCTGACGAAGCGGCAGCAAATCGAGAAGAAGGTCGAGCGTGGTGCGGGGATTGCGGGAGATATGGCCGCCATCCGGCAGGATCTGAGCCTCGATTTCCTCGTCCAGCAGGCGCGCCGCCCGCTTGATGGCCGACGCGCTCGCCGGGACGGAGAGGCTGAGCATGGCGATCGCGATCCGCATGCGGAAACGCGTTTCCCCGGTCGCGCAGGATTTCACGATGCGCTCGAGATAATCCCCCTGCACCGCAAGGCTTCGGGCAAAACGCCTGTAAAACCCGCCATCGGCGCCGTTGAGCAGGACAGGCGAATGGGAAAGCCAGGCAATCAGCCTGATGGCGACCACGTCCGGCTCCCAGGCAATGCCTTCCATCATCTTGCCATGGGTGGAAAGCCACTGGCTGACGATCGCTCGTGCCTTGGTCGAGGCCTCCGGCGTCTTGATGGCGCGCAGGTGACGCAGCCAGCCGAAGGCATGGAGGCGGTGAGCGAAGGCCGTCGAGGGCAGTTCGAGGAAGAAGGGCGAGGTCCCGTTCGTATCCAGTTCACGGCCGGCGAGCGGGAACCGCCCCTCGAGGATTTCCTCGGCCACGAAGACATCGACGGGGCGGAGGTCGATCGGGGCGACGACCAGGCGCTCGGGCGTACGCACGGGCATGCGAAACGCCCGCATGCGAAGCAGCGCCATTTGTCTCCGGTATCTCCGCCGCACTTCCGACAGATAGGCGCGGTAGAGAGGACCACCCTTTGAAAAGTTCATTTTGACCGATGATTCCCGTCCCTGCCAGAAGCATGCGCAGCATGATCCAGTATTTCAAGGGATAGATTAGACGTCCTCAGTATTGCGCGAAGCAGACCTAACGGACAATACGCTGCAGGACGACGGCATAAAACCCATCCAGACCACCGGAGAGATCCGCAGATCCCGGCAGCATGGCGGGCGTCGTGCGGAATTCCCCTGAGGACGTTATGGCAGCATCCAGCCCCGGCCAATCGTCTTTGCTTATTGGGACACGTTGCACGTCGTCGCGCCGTTCCAGAAGGCGCGCGACCATGGTCTCGCCCTCCAGCGGATCGAGGGAGCAATTCGAAAACACGACGAGGCCGCCGGGCCTAACGAGAGTCAGCGCATGTTCCAGCATCCGCGCCTGAAGGGCGGCGAGCTTCTCGATGTCTTCAGGGCCCTTGGTCCACAGCACGTCCGGATGGCGCCTCGTCGTGCCCGTGGAAGAGCAGGGGGCGTCGAGGAGTGCCACGTCAAAAGCCTGCTCCGGCTTGAACTCCAGCATGTTTGCTTCAACGAGTTCCGCAGAGAGCTTCAGCCGTTCCAGATTGGAAGCGAGGCGTTTCAGGCGGCTCGCGGACTGATCGAGCGCCGTGACTTCGCCGCCTGCAAGGATGAGCTGGGCCGTCTTGCCGCCCGGTGCGGCGCAGAGATCGACGACCCTCTTGCCGGCGAGTGGGCCGAAGAGCCGGGCAGGCAGGCTTGCGGCCGCATCCTGCACCCACCATTCACCCTCGTCGAAACCAGGGAGTGCGGTTACGGGTCCATCGAACCGGCGCAGGCGTACACTGCCGGTCGGGAGCACCACGCCGTTCAGCCGCTCCGCCCATTTCTGCGGGTCCGATTTCACTGTCACGTCGATGGCTGCGGGCGCCATCTGGGCATCGGCAATCGCAATCGCGGTCTCGCGGCCATAAATCTTTTCGAGCCGCTGGAAGAACCAGGACGGCATGGCCGGCACGTCTTCGCTCCATTCCAGCACCGCCTCCTTCTCGCGCGAAAGCCGCCTCAGTACCGCATTCACGAGGGCGGCGAAACGGCGGTTGCGCGGGTCGAGGTTTGCCTGCTCGACAGCGAGATCGACGGCAGAGTGATCCGGGATATCGAGATAGAGGATCTGTGTGGCCGCCACGATCAGCACATGGTGCAGGGCTCGCGCGCCCTCCGGCAGCGGCGTCTCGATCAGCGACGAGAGGGCAGCCTCGATCCGGGGCAGATGGCGAAGGCTCGCATTCAGGATCGCCCTGACAAGAGAACGATCCGCTTCCGGCAAGGCGCGATAAGCCGGGTTGCCATTGCCGGGATCGAGCATGCCGTCGAGCGAGACCCGACGGTCAATCACGGCCGCAAGGATCTTCGCTGCGGCCATGCGGGCGTCGAGCCCGGGCTTCGACATGCTCTCGCGAGAGCCTCCACCTGCCTGCCTGCCACGACCGGCGCCTTTGCTGCCGGAATTCTTGCGGTGTGGCGGGCGGCGGTTTTCTGTGGTCAAGACCAGGGTCCTCGGGGTGTTTGATCGTCATGGCGGCCGCGCCCTGTATTGGGGACGGACCGGGCCTTGCGCTGCGGCTTAGCAGTGTATGCCGCCCGCGTCGAGCCACTCCCCATCTCGTCGGCCATGCGCTGCAGGGCCTCGATGCGGTTTTCCGTATCGGGGTGGGTCGAAAAGAGATTGTCCATGCGCTGGCCGGAAAGCGGATTGATGATGAACATGTGGGCCGTCGCAGGATTGCGCTCGGCATCGGCGTTCTGGATGTGAGCCGCGCCGCGGGCGATCTTGCCGAGGGCGGATGCGAGCCAGAGCGGGTTGCCGCAGATTTCGGCACCGCGCCTGTCGGCGGAATATTCGCGCGTGCGGCTGATCGCCATCTGCACCAGCATGGCCGCCAGCGGCGCGACGATGATTGCGATGAGCACTCCAATGCCGCCGAGCGGGCTACGGTTCTCGCTGTCGCGGCTGCCGCCGAAGAAAAAGGCGAAATTGCCGAGCATGGAGATCGCACCGGCAAGCGTCGCCGTGATCGTCATGGTCAGCGTATCGCGGTTCTGCACATGGGCAAGCTCATGCGCCATGACGCCGGCCACCTCCTCCGGGGTCAGCACCTGCAGCAGGCCGGTGGAGGCGGCAACGGCGGCATTGTCAGGGTTACGCCCGGTCGCAAAGGCATTCGGCTGCGGATTGTCATAGAGATAGACGCGCGGCATGGGCAGGCCGGCCTTGGCAGAGAGATCCCGGATGATCCCGTAGAATTCCGGCGCATTGGCTTCGTTGATCTCCTGCGCGCCATAGGTGGAGAGAACCATTCGATCGGAGTTCCACCAGGAGAACAGGTTCATGCCAGCAGCAATCACGAGCGCGATCATCATGCCGCTCTCGCGGCCGATGAGATAGCCGACCGCCATGAAGAGCGCGGTCATGAAGGCCAGCAGCATGGCAGTACGGAACAGGTTCATGTGTCTTCGGCTCCTGCGTTGTTTCCGGGATGCACCGTCCCGACATGCTCGGGTCGACGGCCTGTCGGTGGCTTCTTGGTCCCGGCGTCGATATATCCTATATGTCGGATGGACTGACCCGGTTTTCAACGGAAAGAGTGTACCATGGTTCCGGCAGACAATGACAACCAGCGCGCCGCAGCGGCCGAGAACGCTGCCGATCGCAGGAAGCCCCTCTCCCCTGCGGCAGAGCGCGCGCTGAGGGAAGCCGAAGCCCGGCGGCAGGCGGAGCAGCAGGCAGATTTGCCGGCTGAATTTGGCGGACGCGGCGGCGCAGACCCTTCCCGCTTCGGCGATTGGGAGATCAATGGCCGCGCAATCGATTTTTGATTTACGATATCAGCAACCATAGCGATTGGTTGATCGCTGGAAAAAGCTTTTTCGTGCAGTAATCTCCGCTCCATATAAGGGAGGGGATGATGAAGCAAAGTCTGGTTTTCCTGGTGCTGATGGCAGCCAGTATTGCGCCGGCTTCGGCAGGACGGCTGAAATCGGATATTCCGTGGAGCCCTGTCCCCAGGGCCGAGCCGGCACGGCTCACCTGCAAGCAGGCAGGCAATTGCCGCGAGGCGGTGATCCTCTGGTGCGGCGGCTATTATGGCGCCGACCGGGATCACGACGGCATTCCCTGTGAAACAGTCTGCAGCACGCGGGAGGAAGTCGAGGAAATCGAGCAGGAGATCGGCTGCTCGCTTTAGCCTCTCCGGACGCTGGACCACGGTCGATGGGGCGGAATGCACAGGCAAAAGGCCCCCGTGGGATTCCACAGGGGCCGACTTATTTCCCGAAACGTGACTCAGCCCTTGTTCTGCCTGTTTGCGATCAGGTCGTCCACCACACCCGGATCGGCAAGCGTCGACGTATCACCCAGCGAGCTGAAATCGTCCTCGGCGATCTTGCGCAGAATGCGGCGCATGATCTTGCCGGAGCGGGTCTTGGGCAGGCCGGGCGCGAACTGGATCTTGTCCGGCGTGGCGATCGGGCCGATTTCTGAGCGCACGTGCTTGGCAAGCTCGGCACGCAGCGCATCCGTGGGCTCCTGGCCCGACATCAGGGTCACGTAGCAATAGATGCCCTGGCCCTTGATGTTGTGCGGATATCCGACGACGGCCGCCTCGGAAACCAGATGGTGCGAGACCAGCGCCGATTCCACTTCCGCCGTGCCGAGACGGTGACCGGAAACGTTCAGCACGTCATC
>CAMFHT010000124.1 GCA_945952245.1 uncultured Rhizobium sp.
AATCGGGGATGTCGATCAGGGCCAGAAGCAGGCCGATCACCCAGAACAGGTGGATATGCGTGAACAGGGCAAGCAGCCCGAGCACGGCGACGATCTCGAACTGGAGCTTCTGCGATTTGTGCGCCATGCGCTCCGGCAGGGTGTGCAGGCGCAGGAAGAGCAGGCCGGCGCCCAGCACCGCGCCGATGAGGGTGGCGGCCGCGACCACCGTCAAGATGTCCGTCTCTCCAGGCGCCGTTATGAAGCTCGGGAGATGATGTGGTGCCAGGGGGTGAAGGTCTGCTGCCATAGGTCGGCTCCAGTATCGAACGACATGTCAGGCTGTGCAGCGGCTCGCTCTGTCCGCGGGAAGATCCAGAACCGCCGATCTTCGCGCGGACAGAGCCGGCGTGATCAGAGTTTCTGGATGTAGACGGCTTCCGAGAAGGTCAGTTCGACCAGGTCGCCACGTCCAAAATGCTGGAGATCACGCCTGAGCGCAGGCTCTAGGACATGCAGATTCCGTGGTCCCGCCGGCCCGACATAGCTGACGATATTGGTCTCCGGATCGAAGCGCTCGAATTTGGCTGTCAATGTCAGGGAACGCGCGACGAACTTCTCCGGCAGGTTCTGGAAGGGCGCGCCGGCGACAGTTTCGGTATAGGTGATGCTTGGCTTGGCTCCCCTCTTGGCACGCCGGGCGCTCAGCGCGACACCTTCGATACGGCTGATCGAGAGCTTGTCGCCGGCATGGATGTTCCGGAGGTCGCCGAAAGCGGGCGGGACCAGGACATCCCAGACGAAGCGTCCCTGGCGGACTGTTACGAAGTGCTCTTCCGGTGCAACGGCGACGATCTCGACATTGATCTGTTCGATATCGACAGGGCCGACACCAGCGACGACGACCGTCTGGCTCGTGACGACCGGTGCGCACGCGGCGCTGCCGAGTGCCAGCATGACGGCAATGGCCCAACTGCTAAATTTTGGCATTGAACTCCTCCTGTCTAATGCTCCGATGAAACCTGGTTGTAAGGGGGCTCGGCAGGCTGTCTTTTCGAGCTCAGGCTGCTGGCTTCGCATTCTGCGTGGAGAAACAGTCTCCGACGATCCGCCGCAAACCGGGGCCGCACTGTCTCAGAGGACAATGGAGACCGGTCCTCGGCTATTTGAATCCGATCAGGACGCCGTCTGCGCCCAGCGAGAGCTGGAGTCCCTGGCGCCTTGCAGTCAGCTTCATCGTCACGCCCTTGGCATTGCGCAGCCAGAACCTGCCCCGACCGGCATCGCCGACGGCCCAGCCTTCGCGGATCTGGGCGTAGGCTCCGGCAAAGTCCTCGAGCCGGGTCAGGCCATAGACCGTGCCGTTGGCCGTCACGCGTGAGGCGCCGATACCGCCGAAGCCGAGCCCTCCGACCGTGATGCCGTAGGAATGCCCGCGATAGGTCAGCTTGCCCCCGCCGGCTGCGCCCGACCCGATGAAAGCGACCTGGACCTGCTGGATGCGGACCGTGCCGGTCGGCGGACCGAGTTTGGAATCCTGCGCCAAGACCGGGACAGCAATCAGCGTCAGCAGAGCAGCGATGAAGGTGGAGAACTTGAAGGTCGTCATCGTTTTCCTCCCTATGCCAGCGGTCTTGTTTCACTCGGCTGTGGCCGCATCCCCTGCATCGCGCAGCGAGCGGCCGAGTTCTTCCGTGTTGTCCGCGAGATTGCGCCTCGTGTTGGGATCGACGATCGCGATCGGCGCCGAAACCGCGAGGCTTGCGGCCGTCCCGACGGCGCTGGCGGTCCCGGCCGTTACCTGTATGAGGCGGTCACCGAGCCCGACATGCGAGTCGGTGATCGGTTGGCCTTCGATCAACCGTGAGCCGATCAGCTGCACGACCTCCGGGCTCTCCGCGAACTTGCCGTGATTGAGCTTGTCGCCGGTGCGCAGCTTCGAGAGGTTGAGGACTGCGATATTCGCTGCGGCGAGCTGTGTCCGGTAAGGCTCCGCGTCCGGGTCGATGGCGCCGAGCCGCGCCGTGCTGCCCCAGACGCGGCGCGACACCGCCAGCGCCTTGTCGTCCTGCGACACGAAGACGGTGAAGCGCGGCCGCTTGCCTTCCATATCCGCGATCTGGCTGCGGAAGACGTCGACGTCGACATCGGGCGCCGCGAGCATCACATTGGCGATCTTCGCAGGGATCCGGCCGTTGCGGATCGCCATCTGGCGCAAAGCTTCGAGCGTCACCCAATTCCCCATCGAATGGGCGAGGATCGAGACCTCGCCGACGGACGGATCCCGCGCCAGGCCCTGAAACAGGTTTTCGAGCGCGCTGCGGGAATAATTGCCGCTCTCGCGATCGTAGCCATAGGCGAAGACCGACCCGCGCGAAGGCCAGGTGAACAGCACCGGCACGGCGTTGGCGCGTGAATCATGGGCGATCTGGGCAAAACGATAGACCGCATCCTCGAAGCGGTTGTTGAAGCCATGGATGAAGACCAGGACGCGCCGCTTCGGCGTGCGCTGAACCATCTTGTGGAAACGGGTCAGCGCTTCGGCCTTGTCGATCCTGTCGACCTTCAGCGTCACGAAATCCGTCTCGGGATTGCCGGGAAGCCGGCTCGGCCACTGCACTTCGCCGACCTTGCGCGCCGAGTCCGGCGGCATCGAGACCGTGATCTCGGCAAAGGATGGGGTGCCGCGCTCGCCGGAGAACAGGATGCCGCGGTCCTGATCGGCCGCGCGCGTCGTCGCGACCAGCATGGTGACCTTGCTGGCGCCGGGCGCCGATGCGGACACCGGCACGAGCGTGCCACGAACATCGCCCGCACAGCCGGCAAGTGCAGATGCCAGGAGGAGCGCCCCTGCATGACGTAGGGTTCGTCGAAGCCGCATGGATCGAAAACCTGGCCCGAGCCATCAAGACGCTATGGATGCCAGCATATCGCCCAATGCGGCACTTGTCTCTAAGGACAATAGGCCGTGCGGACGCAATTCGTCGGGCTGAGCGCCGCAGCGGAAGACGTCCCATTGACAAGCGAGTCATCGCTCGTTCAGGCTCATGATCCCGCGTCGGCTCGATGGTTCTGGAGCAGGATCGGCGCTCGACAATCTGCCGCTGTGCGAGGCTGCGGACGCCATGACCACCGGGAAACGCATCGCGCACGACCAGGATGATGCATCGTCCGTTTCGTCGCCGGTCCCGCTTTCGACCCTGAGTATGCGCGATACGGCCGCGCTGATCGCCATCTGTGCGGCTATGCTCGCTGGCGCTTCCGCGCAAGCAACCAGCAAGCCCCCCTTGTTCCTGCGCAGTTGCACTATCGCTCCGCCGGAACCGACACCGCTCTTTACGTTACCGGCGGCTTCGAACGCGGTCGCAGCGGGTGACGATGATGCCGAGAGCGAAGGCGAGGACGAAGATGAGAGCGACGACAGCCCCCGCGGCTTCGTCTCGCCAGGCACCGGCACCTGCATAGCCGTTTCCGGCACGGTCAATGCCGGGATCCAGCACGATGGCTACAAGGCGAACGCGCTGGCACGGGCGACGGGACTGGTGCCGCAGAGCGCCGCCAGCTTCCCGCTGAGCTCCACCGTCCGGATCGAGACCGGACAGACGCTCGCCGACGGCCGCTATCTGGCGAGCGCCTTCGAGTTTTCAGTGGATACCGCCGGTGCAGACAGCAGCGAGCTGACGATCGGCGAAGCCAGCGTCACGTTCGGAGCATTCGTCTTCGGGCTCGCAGGCTCGCGCTTCGACTTCTGGACCGGCGACGACTTTGCCTTCATCGGTCGAATTCCGAGCCGGACCGTCGGGCTGATCGGCTACGAACGGCAGTTGACCGAACAGCTCAGTCTTTCCCTTTCCGCTGAAGATGTCGCGGTCGACAGGCGCACCGTGGTGCCGAGAGCGGGAAGCAGCTACCCCGACGGGGTCGTGCGCCTTCTCTATGAGCAGGACGGATTGACGCTGCATGGCGCTGCCGCCGTGCGGGACGTGCCGAGCGCCGGCGGTTCGCACCGCGTCGGCCGGGCGGCCATCCTTGGCGCGACCTGGGAGAAGACGCTTCTCGATCGGCCGTTGACACTGACCGCCCAGATCGCCGGTGCCGTGGACGCTGCGCCCTATCTCGGTTCGCGGCTCGATCAGCGCACCGCCTTCTCGGTCCTGACCGGTGATCTGACCACACGCGGCTGGTCTGGCGTCGTCGCGATCGGGCGCGAATGGACGGATGAATGGTCGAGCAACGCCTATGTCAGCCGCTACCGGCTTTCGATCCCGAATCCTTCCGGGCTGGCAGGGCGAATCCAGATCGACCGCGTGGCTGCGAATCTCGTCTGGGCGCCGGTCGATGGGCTGCGCCTCGGCCTTGAAGGCTCGCTCGCCTGGCAAAAGCTCGACCTTGCCGGGAACGCGCGCGCGGCAAGCCTCTCCGGCCGGCAAAGCTCGGCGCAGCTCTTCGTGGAGCGAACGTTCTAGGTTCTGAACCTATGAAGGTTGCGAGGTTCGGGGGGCGGCTTCAAACCTTCGTGAAGAAGCTTTGAATGGGCGCCACCTGCTGAGGGCAGTGGAATGGCGGCTCATCGAGCCGCTTCTGCTCAACACGCTGCGCGGCCAGTTGCAGCGTCGCGTGCACTCAGCCGGCTGCTGCCGTTCTTGGCATGGCGCCCACGGGGCGCAGGGCCGGCGAAGCCTTGGGCAGATTGTCGATCTGCCTCTGAACCTGGGCAACGACATGCCGGGAAAACGGCCCGAGATGGAGATAGAGCGCCACCATCATCATCACATAGGGCAGTGCCTGGCGGTTATGTGCGAGGCAGTCGACCACCGTCTTCCAGAACTCGCGGCGCACGCCTCCTTTCGCCAGCGACATGCGCCAGATCAGGCGCCAGGACGATTGCAATTCCTGCCATTCCATCGGTTTCGGCAGTTCCAGTCGGCGATTGCTGCAATCGAGCATGCGGCCGACCCGTCGAACACGACCGAAGAATGCGCGAGGGGCGTAGACCGCATCCAGCACCGCTCGGTAATCCTCAAGGATGGCGCGGCGTGGGCGGCTGGTCATGAAGTTGAGGCCGGCCGTGCACTGATCGCCCAGGCCTTGCGTATGATCGGCGTCGCTGGGAACGGACAGGCGGCCCTCCCGGTCCAGGCGCCGTGTCAACTGGGTGTTGGGCAGCGCATAGAGAAGGCCGACCATGCAAACCGGGATCGCCGTATCCTCGATGCAGTCGATCATGCCGCGCGCAACACTGCCCTTCTCGCTGTCGAAGCCCAGAATGAAGCCGGCATTCACGAACAGACCGGCCCTGTAGATCCGGTGGACGCTCTCCTGAAGGCTGCGGCACGTGTTCTGCTTCTTCTGCGTCGAGATCAGCGTGTCGGTATCCGGGCTCTCGATCCCGACGAAGATCGTGAAGAAATTGGCCTGGCTCATCGCCTGCATCAGGGCGGCGTCATCGGCGAGGTTGATCGAGGCCTCGGTCGAGAATTCGAAGGGAAAGTCCTTCTCCCTGATCCAGTGCGTGAGGGCGGGCAGGAACTGCTTGAGCGCCTTCTTGTTGCCGATGAGGTTGTCGTCGACGAAATCGACGTGGCCGCGATATCCGAGCGTGTAGAGGGTCTCCAGCTCCGTCAAAATCTGCGCATTCGTCTTGGTGCGTGGCACGCGGCCATAGAGCTCGATAATGTCGCAAAATTCGCAATTGAACGGACAACCACGTGAAAACTGGACGCCGACATGCAGGTAATGCGCGAATATCAGGAGGTCGAAACGCGGCGTCGGACTCTTGGTGACATCGGTCTTGCCCATCTCTGAACGGAAGACGCCGCTCCTCGTCCCGGCCTGCCAGGCCTCGACGAAGTCAGCCATGATCTCCTCGGCTTCGCCCAACACCAGAAAATCTGCGGCTTCGTAGATCTCGGGCGTCGACGTCGCGTCGGGGCCGCCGACCACGACCGGCTTCCCTTTCGAGCGACACTGCGCGATTACCGCGAGCGTTCCGTCCTGCTGCGGCAGCATGCCCCCGGTCATGACGAGATCCGCCCAGGCGAAATTCTGCTCGTCCAACTCTTCCGCATTCAGATCGACGAGCCGGATCTCCCAGGATTCAGGAAGCAGCGCGGCCACGGTGATCAAGCCGAGCGGCGCTGCGGGATGGCGTGCTCCGGCCAATTCGCAGGTCGCCTTGTAATTCCAGAAGGAATTCGGGTTGAACCGAGGATAGATCATCAGCACGCGGCAGCGGTCGGTCGACATGTCATCTTCCCTGTTTGTGCTGAGGGAGCGGCAGGCGATGAAGGGTTCGAGTAAGGTCCGAGATTGCAGCCATAACAATGTAACCCTTTCAGGGCCTGTCGCCCCGGAAGGGATTGGTTTTCGCTATGCCGCGCAAAGCCGATGCCGGTATTCGGAAATGCGATTGTCCCAATACAACAAGGCGCTAGCCGAATTTCGCTGTCCTTTGGTAATCTCCAAAGAAGTGGCGATACGACATAATTTGGGGGAAGATTCGCTGGTGGCTGCGACGATTTCCGCGCACCTTTCAGGCAACCCTGAGGATCGAACTCATCCCGCCGCGGCAGCTTCCCGGAAGCGGCTGACGAAATCTTCGAGCGTGGCGCGATCCGTGTCCGAGATCGCCCAATAAGCGAATGCGCCGTCGGTCCAGCGGACCAGGGAAAAACCGCCGGCGGAACGCTCGGCTACAGTCGGTTTCGAGGCGGTTCCGCCGTCCTGTGGTGTGGCCACGAGGGTGATCAGATGCTCGCGGTGCTTGTAGACGAGAGCCGGAATCGGCTTGTCCGCGATCACCTCGACACGGCCGCCCAGGAGCGCAAAGCCGTCCTTCGCGAGGTCGGGCGCTGCGGGCGACAGGCCGATGCGGGCGTCGAGCCAGGGCTTGACCGTGTGCCGATCCGACGAGGCGACATCGACCGGACTTGTGGCGAGCAGGCTGCGGCGATGGCTGCTGGCGACGGCGGCGGCGAAGCTGTCCGGTGTGTTGCGTGTCATCGTCCATTGGGTCAGCCCGCTCGCCAGGACCGCGGTGACGAGGATCGAGGCCGCCATCGCGCGCCAGAGGGACGAGCTGAAGCGGGGACGAGCCGGCGGTGCTTCGCGAGGGCCGATGCCCAGTGCAACGATGCGAGCCTGAAAGGCGTCGCTGAGTTCGGGGCGAGGCAGGCTGCGAACGGCGGCTTGCAAGGCGGCGATGCGAGCGTGCTCGGCCGCGAGCGACGGATCATCCGCCAGTCGCCGTTCCAAAGCCAAGGTCGTGGCGGCATCGAGTTCGCCATCGACCAGGGCATGAAGCAGCAACTGGAGATCGGCCGGGTCCGATGGCAATTCCATGCTTTCTCTCATCGGGTACCCCCGAGTTCAGCCATCAGCAGCCCTCGCGCCCGCGACAGCCGCGACATCACGGTGCCTAGCGGCACATGGAGCATCGCTGCGATCTCCCGGTAGCCGAGGCCATTGACATCCCTGAGCACGAGAACCTCGCGAAACGGGTGCGGCAGTCGCGTGATCGCGCTTTCGAGCGCGGCCGCGTCCGCCTTGGCAATCAAGGCCGCCTCCGGCGTGCCGGCATCCGTGTCGGCCTTGGCGGCGAACGCGTCGAGATCGGCCAGGTCGCCGACGGCGACGATGCGGCGTGGGTGGTTTCGCGCGAGCCAGGCATAGGAGGCGTTGCGGACGATCGTCAGCAGCCAGGCGCGCGCATTGCCGCCCGCATAGGTTGCCAGTCCCTTATGCGCCTTCAGGCACGCCTCCTGCACCACGTCCTCGGCGTCATCGGCATTGCCCGTCAACCAGCGGGCGAGCGCCAGGGCATCGGAGAGATGGGGGAGAACCACCTCGCTGAAGCGTTCCGCCGAGACCTTACCGGTCAACACCGCGACATCATCCGCTTCTCCGGGCACGACGCATCTCACGGAGTGACGGTGATGGTACCCTGCATATGCGGATGAAGCGCGCAGAAATAGGGAAAATCACCCGATTTCGTGAAGGTGAAGACATATGAATCCCCGGTGTCGAGCGCTTTGGACCGAAACGATCCGTCATTCGCCACGACAACATGGGGAATGTCGTCGTCATTCTCGAATGTCACGGTCGTCCCCGCCTTCACGGTGAGCACCTTGGGGGCAAAGGTGAAGTTGTCGATCTTGACGCGCGCGGTATCCGCGGCCCCGAGAGGGGCCTGTGCCATGACGATGATGCCGAGGCAGACGAGGGCGGAGGCAAGCCAGCGAGGGCTGAGGTTGATGCGGATCATGGCAGGCATCCTTCTATGCGCCGCGTGGCTCAGGTTCCAGAAAGCGTGCTGTCGATGATCGCGAGCTCCTCCTTGCCTCGCTTCACGGCGATCTGGGTGATGCCGAGAAGCGAGCGCAGCTGGCCGGCCGGTACGGTCATCGGTCCCGGCGAAGGCGCGGTACCGGGTGCGGGCTGCGGGAAGGCGGTCGAAAGGGCGGTGTGGAAGGTGACGTTGCCCTCCACCTTCTGCATGATCTGGTGGATATGGCCGTTGAGTACGGTGACCGAGCCGAAGCGCTTGAGCAGCGCGAGCGCCTGCGCCGCATCGTCGGTGCCCCAGCCCCATTCCGGGTAGATCGCCCAAAGCGGAATATGGGCAAAGACGACGATTGGCGTCGAGGCGCTGACAGCCTTGAGGTCGTCGGCCAGCCAGGCGAGCTGATCTGCCCCGAGATTGCCGAGGCCGCCGGCCTTGAGATTGACGACATTGACCAGGCCGATGAAATGCACGCCGTTCTGGTCGAAAGAGTACCAGCCGGCACCTTTGGTGCCCGCGCCGTAGCGATCGAGATAGGCGCGCCCATTGTTCTCGTCGATGATGTCGTGCTCTCCGGGCACATAGTGCACGTCGAATCGAGCGCCGCCGATGATCTGCGCGGCAGTGTCGAATTGCGCTGCCGTGGACAGATGGGTGATGTCCCCGGTGTGGATCATGAAGGAGGGCTTTTCGGGCAAGGCCCGAACCTTCGCGATGGCTTCCTTCAAGGTGTCGATGGCGTGCGGGTTAGCTGCCTTGTCGAAACCGATATGGCTGTCCGAGATCTGCAGGAACGTGAAACCTGTCGCCGTCTCAGCTGCGTTGGCCTCACCGAGGAGGCCGAGCGATACCGGCACACCACTTGAAACCGTCCAAAGCACGCCGGTACCCGCCCAGATCATGCATTCGAGGGCGTGCCGACGGTCGATGCGCTCATCATCATTACTGGGGTGGTGCATGTCGATCTCCTGCGTTGCCGCCAGTGGCAGATGCTGAGGAGACCGGGGGAGCGGTGGGTTTATTCCCGCCCCTGCCGCATCACATGTTCACAGAGGCGTGAGGACGCGCGCTTTGCTTTCTGTCATGCCATTACCGCGTTCCAGAGGGGCGCTTCCGGGCGTTGCGCCAGCTTCCGCTTCTGACGCGTCGGGTTCACCCTGCGCGCCCTGCGCTGCGCCCGCGGCGCCAAACCGGCGACCGCAGGTGCCGGCGATGCCGAGATCGTGGTCCTGATTAGGTACGCCGCCGAGGAGGCGAAGGTCTGCCGCGAGCAAGCGGAACGCCGCGGCCTTGCCGACAACGGTCAACCGAAGATGGGCAACGTCATCGACATCCGCGCTAAGCGGAAATCCCAGAACCAAGCGTGAATTTGAAGCTGTAAACCGGGCTCTCTGGAAAGAGCTAAGTAATGGCGCGCCCGAAAGGATTCGAACCTCTGACCCTCAGATTCGTAGTCTGATGCTCTATCCAGCTGAGCTACGGGCGCGTCTCAGAGCGTCATGACGCGTTGCGTCCGGCCTGATGACGGGGGAGATAGCCGGTCCGTTTCGTCTTGGCAACCCTCAAAATCGCGAAGTCATGGAATTGTTGTGATCGGTCTCCAGACGGGTTCTGACCGGTTGGCGCTGGCCAGCTCGGATGGCCGTGCCGGCCAGGTGTCGTCATTCGTTTGTATGTCGGTCATGCGGCGAGGGGCGTCCGTGGGGAAGCGCATGAACGCCGGCCCACGGCACGCAGGCGATACCGCTCAGCGCGTCGCGTTGCGCGTTGCGCGCACGACGGAGGGGCCGGAGACGGCACCGGCTGCGCCGCCCACGACCGCGCCTACGGGGCCCGCTACCACTGCGCCGGTACCGGCGCCGACGGCGGCACCGCCAATGCGCTGTTCAACAGTGTTGCCGCAGGCGCCGAGCATCAGCGTGACGGCGAAGAGCGAGGTGAGAAGGGGCAGGCGCATGGATGGTCTCCGTGTGGGCGAATGTCCAAACGCCATTCTGTCGTCCAGGTTCCAAGGGAGGGAAAGCGGATTTCCTGCGGGCGGGAGCGCGATCGCACTTGCGATCCACGGAAAAATCCGTATACAGCCGGCATCGCATCAGTCGCACCATTGCATGGGCGGGGAGGATCGTTGAGGTCCGCGTCGCAGGCTGAAGGTTTTTGACCGGCCCATCTCACACGGGCGGGCCGATGGAGTTGAGACGATGAAGA
>CAMFHT010000125.1 GCA_945952245.1 uncultured Rhizobium sp.
GCGCCAGCCTCCCATCAGCGTGCCCAGCGCCATCGCGGCCTGGCAGGACAGCACCACCCAGAACGGGACCGAGAACTCGGTGCCGAGATAGCCCTGCGAATAGAGCAGCACCGCGATGATGCCCATCGTCTTCTGCGCATCATTGCCGCCATGGCCGAGCGAATAAAGCGAGGCGGAGGCGAACTGCAGCACGCGGAAGGTGTTGTCGACCGCAAAGGGCGTCTGCCGCACGAAGACCCAGGAGACGATCAGCACCAGCAGAAGCGCGAGCAGGAAGCCGATGGCCGGAGACAGGAAGATCGCGCCGACCGTCTTCGAAAGGCCGGAGAAGACCACGCCGGAAAAGCCCGCCTTCGCGAGACCCGCACCGACGAGGCCGCCGACTAGCGCATGCGAGGAGCTCGAGGGAATGCCGAAGATCCAGGTGACGACATTCCAGACGATGGCCCCCGTCAGCGCCGCGAAGATCACCGCCGGCGTGATGACGGCGGGATCGACAATGCCCTTGCCGATCGTCTCGGCCACGTGCAGGCCGAAGAACAGGAATGCGATGAAGTTGAAGAAGGCCGCCCAGGCGACGGCATATTGCGGCTTCAGCACGCGCGTGGAAACGATCGTCGCGATCGAGTTCGCCGCATCGTGCAGCCCGTTCAGGAAATCGAAGGCGAGCGCCACGCCGATCAGCGCAATCAGCAGCGGGAATGCGAGGGTGGGCTCCATCAGACGTTCTCGATCACGATGCCGCTGATCTCGTTGGCCACGTCCTCGAACCGGTCGACCACCTTTTCGAGCTCGGCATAGATTTCGCTGCCGATGATGTATGCCATGGGATCGGTCTTGCCGTAGCGGCGGAAGAGCTCCTTCAAGCCGCGTTCATAGGCCTCGTCGGAGCGGCCCTCGACGCGCATGACCTCCTCGGCGATTTCGGAAAGACGATGGGCATTGGTACCGATCTTGTCGAGCAGCGGGATCGCCTCGGCGATCAATCGGGCGGCTTCGGCGATCATCACGCCGATCTCGCGCATGCCGGGCTCGAATTCCGTCTGCTCGTAGAGGCGGATTGTCTTCACCGTCTTGTGCATCATGTCGATGGCGTCGTCCATCGACTGGATGAGGTCCTTGATGTCACCGCGGTCGAAGGGGGTGATGAAGCTGCGGCGAACGGCCTGCAGCACTTCACGGGTAATCTCGTCCGCCTCGTTTTCCAGCGCGACGATGCGCTGGCAGTTCATCTCCAGGCTGCCTTCACCCGAAAGCAGCGCCTTCATGGCATCGGCCGCGCCGACCACCGTCTTCGCATGCTGCCGGAAATAGTCGAAGAACTTGTCTTCGCGGGGGAGGAGCTTCTTGAACAGGCTTATCATGGACCCTTACCTAGCCTTTGACTGTCATGAAACTGTCATAAAGGAATAGGCCGGGCGGCAAAAGCGAGCAATGGGCTTTAGCTGTGGGTTGGCAGGGCCTCTGGGGCGAATTTCGGTGTTTCTGCCGCACCAGGCGCGCCTGGCGCCGGCTCACCGCTGGTTCGGCAGCGCACCGGCGCGCTTCTCGGCCTCGAAGGAGGCGGCGACGTCCACATAGGGCTCCTGGCGGGCGACGCTCCAGTAGCGCAGTTCTTCCAAGGGAATGGTACGGCCGGTCATGGCGCAGATGACATGGCTGCCGGGCATGAGGATCTGGTAATCCCCATCCAGGTAGCGGATCTTCGCTTCGCGGTTTCCGCCGCCGTCAAAACGGTTCATCCTCGGTCTCCTGCCTCTGATCATGGCGAGGGACATACTCCCCCGACCGCGTGAATTCCAGCCTTTTCTGGGCCTCAGGCCCGGCCGAACAGCCGCTCGATGTCGGCGAGCTTCAATTCGATATATGTCGGACGCCCGTGATTGCACTGGCCGGAGCCCGGCGTCGCCTCCATCTTGCGCAAGAGCGCATTCATCTCCTCGGGCCTCAGCCGCCGGCCGGAGCGGATGGAGCCGTGGCAGGCCATGGTGGACGCGACATAATCGAGCTTGCCGGAAAGCGTGGAGGCTTCATCCCATTCGGCGATCTCGTCGGCAAGCTGGCGGATCAGGCCGACGGCATTTACCTCGCCGAGGATCGACGGCGTCTCGCGCACGGCGATCGCACCCGGGCCGAAGCGCTCGATCGCGAGCCCCATGGCCGCAAAGGCCTCCGCATGCAGCATCAGCCGGTCGCAATCCTCTTCCGGCAGGTCGATGATCTCGGGGATCAGCAACATCTGTGAGGAGGGGCCGCGGCTTTCGAGGCTCTGGCGCAGCGCCTCGTAGACCAGCCGCTCATGGGCCGCATGCTGGTCGACGATGACGAGACCGTCTTCCGTCTGTGCGATGATGTAGGTCTCGTGCAGCTGCGCGCGGGCGGCGCCCAGCGGAAACTGCTGCACTGCGGGCTGCTCCTCCGCCGGCACGGCACTGTCCATGCGCGCCGAAGGGGTGGATGTCGTCTCGAACATGGCCTGTCCGCCGCGCTCGGAGAGACCGGAGGATGCGGCGGCAGGGGCGAAGGGCCGGCTCGGCGAGGTCTCCGCCGACCAGGGGCGCGCCGGACGAACCGGGTGGAAGGGCGAGAAGCCCGGACGAAAGGCGGACATCATGGACGCCGCACCCGTCGTTGCCGCTCGGCTCCCTTCACGCGAGAGCGCCTCGCGCACCGCGCCTATGATCAGGCCGCGCACGAGACCGGGATCGCGGAAGCGCACGTCGGATTTGGCGGGATGCACGTTGACGTCCACGAGCGCCGGGTCGAGGGTCAGCGAGAGCACGGCGACGGGATAGCGGCCCATGGGCACCGTATCGGAATAGGCGGCGCGGATCGCCTGCAGGATCAGCTTGTCCTGCACCGGGCGCCCGTTGACGAAGGCATATTGATGGGCGCTGTTGCCGCGGTTGAAGGTCGGCACGCCGGCATAGCCGGTGAGGCCAATCTCCTCCCGCTCCGCATCGAGCGCGATCGCATTGTCGCGGAAGTCGTCGCCCAGCACCTGCGCCATGCGGGCGAGGTGGTCGGTGCCGCAGGCCGCAAAGTCCAGCGTGGATCGGTCCGGCCCCGAGAGTACGAAACGGATCGCCGGAAAGGCGATTGCCATGCGCTTGACGATCTCGGTGATCGCGCCGGCCTCGGCCCGCTCGGTCTTCAGGAACTTCAGCCGCGCCGGCGTCGCGAAGAAGAGGTCGCGCACTTCGACTGATGTGCCGGAATTGGCAGGCGCGGGCCGCACCTCGGACACCTTGCCGCCGGTCACTTCGATGACGTGCGCCTCGCCGTCGCCGGGCCTGCGGCTCGTGACCTTGAGCCTGGCGACCGAGCCGATCGAGGGAAGGGCCTCACCGCGGAAGCCGAGCGTGCGGATGTCCATGAGCGATGTTGCAATCTTCGACGTGCAGTGGCGGCGGATCGCCAGCATCAGATCGTCAGGACCCATGCCGCAGCCATTGTCGGTGACGCGCAGCAGCGTCTTGCCGCCGCCGGCGGTCGCGATCTCGATGCGTGTCGCGCCGGCATCGATGGCGTTTTCGATCAGTTCCTTGGCCGCGCTCGCCGGGCGCTCGATGACCTCGCCGGCCGCGATCTGGTTGATCAGTGTCTCTGGGAGCTGCTTGACGGACATGGCCCCTTCTATCGGGATTCGCGCCCCACCGCCAAGGACAATGGAGCGCCGGTGCGTGTGTACAGATAAGGTTTTGTTCAGCCTGTTTTCAGGAAAGCGCCGATCCTGTCCCGAAAAACGTCATCTCGTTTTTCGTGTGTCAATGGCTGGGCATCGGTCTTAAGTCTGATTTAACGAAGCCCTGTCAATTTCCGATAGTCTGACATGTATGCAGATCGACGGTTGCATCCCGTTCGGCAGGAGCAGTGGCGCTGGATCCACTGCCTTCCACAACCTGCCGCGATCCGGCAGGGCCGGTTCACCAGCATGTTTCCCCTCAGCATCGAAATGACGGACCAGGCGATGGCGCTTTTCGCAGCCGGCCAAGACAGGAATACGTTCGAGACGTGCCAGGCCCGCTGCCCGGCCCGCCATGCGAACGGCCCTGCGCAGTCCGGAGGGGGAACGGGCCCATGAGCGATCTCATCGCCGATGCGCTGAACCATCCGTCGCCGCTGCTCGACATCGTCTGCGAAGCCCTTCCGGCGGCGATCCTGGCCTATGACCGGAACGACCAGATCGTCTTCGCCTCGAAGCAGATCCTGAACTTCTTCTCGCTGCCGACGGACGTGATGATGCCAGGGACGCGGCTCCGCGATTTCCTCGGCGCGATGTATGACAGCCGCTCGCGCAGCTACAACACCGCCTCGCGCGGCGTCTCCGCTCGCGAGGACTGGGTGGCGGAACGGCTGGCGCTGCACTGGCGCGAACGGCACGAGCTGACCGAAGGCTACGGCTATGGCCGCTTCGTGCGCCTCGTCAAGCGCCGCTTCCCGAACGGCATGGGGCTCTGCGTCCTCACCGACGTCTCCGAGCACCACAAGCGCGAGGAACAGTGGCGCGCGGACATGGCCCGCGTGCAGATGACCGAGGAAATCCTCGACAACATCCCGTTCCCGGTCTTCGTCAAGGATACGAACTGCGCCTATGTCGCCGTCAACCGCGCCTTCTGCAACGTGCGCGGCGTCGGTCCGGACGAGATCCTCGGACGGACGATCTTCGACTTCGCGCCGCAGGCGGTCGCGCAGGTGTTCGATACCGCCGACCGGCAGGTGCTGGAAACCGGCCAGATGATGACCGTGCCGGAAATGCTGGTCAGGCCCGACGGCCAGGAGATTTCCGTCCTCACCCGCAAGGTCCGTATCGGCAAGCCGGGCCGTTACTTCCTGCTGACCACGATGGAGGACGTGACGGAACTCGTCGCGGGCCAGGAAGAGGCGAACTGGCAGCGCACGGATTTCAGCAAGCCGGGTTTTCCCTGGATCGAGGGTGGCGAAGAGGTGCGGAGCCGCAATTCGCTGGCAGCGCATCTGCCGGCTCCGGTGGAAACGATCATGCCGGAGCGCTTCATCGGGCGCCGGGCGCTGCTTGTTTCCTCCGATGTCACGGTCGAGGCGCAGGCTTCGCGCGTCTTCCAGCGGCTCGGCATCGATTACTGCTGCGTGACGAGCGCGCTCGAACAGGAAGCCTTCCTGCGCATGGCGACGGAAGTCGGCGTCGATATCGACGTCATCGTCATCGACACGCAGATGGAGCCGCGCTGCATCGATCTCGCCGAGCACCATGGCATCAACGTATTGGTGCTCGATGGCGCCGGCATGGCCACCGAGCTTTCCTACCAGCTGGTGCGCCACTTCAACAGCCCCTGGGGACAGCCGCGCTCCGAGGGCAATCCGCTGCAGGACATCGAGATCGAGACGATCATCGCCGAACCGCATCTGGCGCTTTCCATGATCGACGTGCTCGTCGTCGAGGACAATCCGGTCAACCGCATCGTCTTCTCGCAGATCCTCGAAGGCCTCGATCATTCCTACCGCATTGCCGAAACCGGTGCCGAGGCGCTGAAGCTCGCCGAGGAACTGATGCCGCGCATCATCGTGGCGGACCAGTCGCTGCCGGACATGTCGGGCCTCGATCTCGTCCGCCGAATCCGCGATTGCGACCCGGCGCTCGAACACGTGCCGGTCATCGGCGTCATCGTCGCCGCACAGGGGCCGGATGCGGCCGCCTGCCTTGCCGCCGGGATGAACGGCACGATCATGAAGCCGATCAGCCCCGAGGCACTGGAAAATGCGATCCGCACCTTCCTGCCCGCCGAGAGCCGGACCGCTGCCGCCTGACCGGCCCCGGGGAACTCCCCTTCGGTTTATGCCCAATGAAAAACGGTCTGTTGCGGCCGCTCCGCCGCGGACCTAGCGCCAATTCTGGGCTGCTTTTTCGTCTGATATAACAATATTAAGGTTTCAACGGCATCGTCTTATGGAGCGCCGGACGGTCCTTGTCCGGCACGGGATGACGAAAAGGCATATGGGCCCCTGCACGGTTGTTGCGTCGGGTTTTCCGGGGAGGAAGACTGATGCTGGATAGAGCTCAGGAACGGGGAATGATGCTGTCTGAAGAAGCGTCGCAGCAGGTCAGCCAGTCGGAACTGCATGCGATGGCCTATACCGACCCGCTGACCGGGTTGGGCAACCGGCACCGCATGCGTGACAAGATGCGGCGCCTCGTGGCGGAGCGCGCCGAGGATCCGGCGCCGTTCGCGATCTGCATTGCCAATCTCGATGGCTTCAAGCCGATCAACGACCTGTTCGGCATGACCGCGGGCGACGAGATCCTGTGCCAGGTGGCGCACCGGCTGAAAGCCTGCATCCCCGACGGCGCGACGGTCACCCGTCATGGCGGCGACGAGTTCGCCTTCGTCTTCCCGCTGGTGTTCGAACGCACGGGTGCCGAAAAGATCGGCCAGATGATCCGCGACGTGCTTTCCGCGCCCTACGATCTCGGCGACCGCAACGTGCGACTTTCCGCCTCCTTCGGCTTTGCCATCTATCCCTTTGCCGGCGAGGATTTCGAGGAACTGCTGAAGAGCGCGGAAACGGCACTCTACCGTTCCAAGCGCCGCGGCCGCGGGCAGATCACCGTCTATTCCGTGCAGATCGCGCAGGAGATGAAGCGGGCGACGCAGCTCGAGCAGGCGCTCCGCAATGCGATCATCAACGACGCCGTCGACGTTCACTTCCAGCCGATCGTGGCGCTGAAGACCGGCATGCCCGTGGGCTTCGAGGCGCTGGCGCGCTGGAACGACCCGGACCTCGGCTTCGTGTCGCCGGCCATCTTTGTGCCGCTCGCGGAAGAGCGCGGCTTCATCGACGCTCTCTCGGAGACCCTGCTGCGCAAGGCGACCGAGGCCGCCCATTCCTGGCCGCGCGAACTCTTCCTCTCCTTCAACCTTTCCTCCGCCCAGCTGATGGATCCGGGCACGGCGTCGAACATCGTGTCGATCCTCAACCGCACCGGTTTCGATCCACAGCGGCTCGACCTCGAGATCACCGAAACGGCGATGATGACCTCCGCCGAGACGGCGCAGCGCATCCTGCTCGAGCTGCGCGACATGGGGATCCGCATCTCGCTCGACGATTTCGGAACGGGACAGTCGAGCCTCGGGCGCCTGCGCGACTTCACCTTCGACAAGGTGAAGATCGACCGCGCCTTCGTGGCCCGCATCACCACGGACCGTGCCTCCGAGCACATCATCAAGGCGATCATCGCCATGTGCGACGGTCTCGGCCTGCAGGTGGTTGCGGAAGGCATCGAGCATCTGGAAGAAGCGGAGATCCTGAAGCGCTTCGGCTGCGCGCTGGGGCAGGGCTATTACTTCGGCAAGCCGGTCGATGCGGCCGCGACGCTGGAATTCCTGAACGAGCGCTATTACGATCAGACCGGCTGAGCGGGAGATTTTTCCGCTCGGCGATAATCTGACGCACCTGTTTTTCAGCATAACCTCTTCAATCGCAATCTGCCGGTATTGATAACCTCGCCGCCTGCCTTTAGAAATCGAAGCGGACTTGTGCGTGGGGACGCGATGCGAAACAGGCTGAACAGATGGGCGATGGCGGTGCGCATGCTGTGCGCATTGTCGATGCTCATTCTTGGCTTCTCCCATTCCGTTCCTCAGGCTCTGGCCAATCCGGCTCCCTCCGACCTTTCCGCCTATGCCCTGCCTGATGGCACCCTGCCGGTGCTCTGCCTGCCCGGCAGCATGGATGAGACGGGCAAGGGAAAGATGGTGTCGTCGAAAGATTGCGAGGCCTGCCGGCTCTCCGCATCCATGCTTTTGCCGGAACCTCCCGCAGAGGTCGCAACCCGGTTTGCAATCCTGCTCTCATCTGTCGTTCCGGCCCGGCCCGAGGCAGTTCACCGACTCGTCTTCCCGCCCTCTGCGGCACCGCGCGCACCTCCTGTTTCTTCTGTCTCTGCCTGAACCCGCGCCCTGACGGACCGTTCATGGCGTGACCTGCATTCCTGACCGGAAGGCTGCGCATGCGTGCGGCCTGGCCGGCAGTAGACAGACGAACTCCATGCTGGACATTTCCTCACCCCTTGCTTCCGGGCCATTCATGCCCGACATCCTCACGCCGTCGCGCTTTGCCACCAGGCGCGGCAACCGGCGTGGCCGCCTTCCCGCCAACAGCCTTCTGATCCGGGAAGGGGATACCAGCGATGCCGTGTTTCGGCTCGTCGATGGATGCGTCGCTCTTTCGCAAATGCTGCCTGACGGGCGGCGTCAGATCATCGACGTGCTCGGACCCGGTCGGCTTTTCGCGCTGCCGCTCGATGGCCCGGCGCTTTGTGCTGCGGAGACCCTAGCGCTGTCCGAGGTGGAGCGGCTCGAGCTCAAGACCGTCTCGCCCGACGAAATGGACCGCGAACTTCGCGTCATGATCACCCGCGCACAGATGCACGCCACCCTCCTCGGCCGGAAAACCGCCATGGAAAAAGTGGCTTCGGCCGTGCTCGATCTTGCCCGGCAGTTCGCCAGGCCGTCGCGGCACCGCAGGGTCGCGCGCGAAACCTTCACGCTTCACCTGACCCGTGCCGATCTTGCCGACTGGCTCGGCCTGACCGTCGAGACGGTCAGCCGCTGCCTCAACCAGATGAAGCGAGCCGGCCTGCTCGATTTCCGGCCGACCGAAATCGTCACTCTTCTGGACCGTCCTGCCATCATGGTTGCAGCCGGTCTTTCGCCATCCCGCCCGGCTTCTGGCCGCGCATGACTTCCTCCCCAGTTACAGAAAGAACGTCAATGTCGCTGACTATCGATGACCCGCAACCGGCCAAGCTGGCCAACAAAGCCTCCGCCACGCAGGCCCGCAGCTTCTACTTCGCCGCCTGGCGCTGGCATTTCTATGCCGGGCTTTTCGTCATTCCCTTCCTGGTAATGCTCTCGATCACCGGGCTCGTCATTCTCTGGTTCACCACCATTGCGCCCGAGTATGGCGACCGCCTGCCGGTCGTACCGCAGGAAAAGGCCCTGTCGCTGACGGCGCTGGGCGAGGCCGTGCACGGCGTCTACCCGGAGGGCACGATCACCCGCTACACCGCGCCGCTCGATGCCGCGACGCCGGCACTCTTCACGGTCGATGCGGGCGATGCACCGCGGGTACTTGCCGTGGATCCCTATACCGGTGCCGTGCTGCAGGACCGCCTGGCGAGCGGGACCTGGAAGGATTTCGCGACCGACATCCATGGCAAGCTGCTCTGGGGGCCGAATGGCGGGCCGGGCGATCTTCTGATCGAGACCGCCGCCGGCTTCGGCGTCATCCTGATCGCGACCGGTCTTTACCTCTGGTGGCCACGGGGCGGGGAGAAGCTCGGCGCCAAGCTGACGCTCAAGATCTCTCAGAGGGGCCGGCTCTTCTGGAAGAACCTGCATTCGGTCGTGGGCGTCTGGCTCTCGGTCGTGCTGCTCTTCTTCTTCATTTCCGGCCTTGCCTGGACCTCCGTCTGGGGTGCCAGGCTTACCCAGGCCTGGAGCACCTTCCCGGCGGAAAAGTGGGACAACGTGCCCCTTTCGGACCAGACCCATGCCAGCCTGAACCAGGGTAATCTGAAGGAGGTGCCCTGGGCGCTCGAGGAAACGCTGATGCCGAAATCCGGTTCGGATGCAGGCGTCGCCGGCCTGCCGGAGGGCGTTCCGGTCAATCTGGAAAGCATTCATGCGCTCGGCCGCGCTCTGGGCTTCAAGGGCCGGTTCCAGATCGCCTATCCCGCCGATCCCACCGGTGTCTGGACGCTGTCGCAGGACTCCATGAGCTATGACAGCCCGGACCCAACCGCGGACCGGACCGTGCACGTGGACCAGTACAGCGGCAAGGTTCTCGCCACCGCCGCGTTCAAGGACTATTCCGTGCCCGGCAAGGCCATGGCGGTCGGTATCGCGCTCCACGAGGGCCAGCTCGGCTGGTGGAACATCGCCGCGAATTTCCTGTTCTGCCTGGGCGTGCTGACGCTCTGCCTGAGCGGCATCGTCATGTGGTGGCTCCGCCGCCCGAAGGGAGCCTTCCGCCTTGCCGCTCCGCCCGCACCCGCCAATGTTCCGCTGCTCAAGGGGGCGGTCTTCCTGATGATCGCGCTCTCGCTGCTGATGCCGCTCACGGGCATCGTGCTCGCCGCCGTGCTGGCGCTCGATCTTCTGGTGTTCTCGCGCATTCCGGCGCTCCGCAACGCGCTCGCCTGATGGCAGCCTCAGGGAGGCGGCAGGCCGCCTCCCGCTTCGCCCTCGGCGATCAGCCAGTCCCGCACGCGCCGCGCCGGCGTCTTCAGCTCGCGCGAGCG
>CAMFHT010000126.1 GCA_945952245.1 uncultured Rhizobium sp.
GTCTCGGCGGTCATGCGTTCGAGGCCTGACTTTACCGTCGGCAGCGTTCAGAAACTCAAGCTCGATACCGGCGCCGTGCATCTCTTCGACACGCCCTCGGGAGGACGGATCTAGGCCCCATGGAAGGGCGGGTTACACCGACCCCGACCGCCCGAACCAGACGCCGAAGAGAGCCGCGATCGTGACGATGACGAGCACGCCGTTGACGACGAGCAGCAGGCCGCTCGGGATGCGTCTGATGTCCGGTTCCGGCGGCGGCGGGCCGGGCCGGAACTCCCTGACGACGGCGATGACGAAGCAGAAGGTGCTGAAAAGCACCAGGATCGAGCCCGTGAGGATGATCAGGAACTCGGGAATGACCTCGGCCAGCAGCGCCTTGGCGCCGATGCCGCTTGCAAGCGCCGTCAACCCCGTCCGCATCCAGGCGGCATAGGTCCGTTCCGCCGCATAGACCGTGCGGTCGGCGGCGAGAACGGTGCGCCTGTCGGCCTCGTCGAGCGGGCTTCCCATGCTGACCCCTCACCGGCAGCCGCGGATCAGGCGCTGCGCGCCTGTCCTTCGTGCCGGCCCTCCTCGAATTCCTCCACGATCTTGGCGCAGAAGGCGGGCAGGTCCTTGGGGTTGCGGCTGGTCACGAGGCCCTGATCGACCACCACTTCGCGGTCCACCCAGGTGCCGCCGGCATTGGAGATGTCGGTCTTCAGCGTCGGATAGGAGGTGACGGTGCGGCCCTTCAGCACGCCCGCCTCGACCAGCAGCCACGGACCATGGCAGATGACGCCAACCGGCTTGCCGGCCTCGAAGAAGGACTTCACCAGCGAGACCACCTTTTCCTCGGCGCGCAGCTTGTCGGCGCCGACGCAGCCGCCGGGGATGATCAGGCCGTCGAAATCAGCGGCCGAAACCTGCTCAACAGTCTTGTCGACGGTAAAGCTCGCGCCGGGATCGAGATCGTTGTTGTTGGTCTTGGCCTCGCCTGCCTCGATACCGATGACGGTCACCTCAGCACCTGCGCTTTCGACCGCGTCCTTCGGCTTCTTGAACTCCGGTTCTTCGGTGCCCCTGGGGGCGATGAGGATGGCGATCTTCTTTCCGGAAAGGGTCATGGGAGGGCTCCAGCGTCTGTTGATGGGAGAAAGGATGTCCCATCCCAAACGATGCTGATGGCCTGTGGTTCCCTGTTTCAGGCCGTCACCCGGCGATAGCCACCGGCGTGTAGGGCATGAAGCCGTTCCGGCCCCGCTGCTTCACGGCATAGAGCGCGCTGTCGGCGCGGGCGAAGACGTCCTTCGCTTCGAGATCCCCCTCGATCATGACACCGCCGACGGATGCGGAGATGGTGAGCGTCATGGAAGAAGACTCCAGACCGAACTCCAGCGCCTTGGCGATCCTGTCGCCGCTCCGGCGCAATTCCGAGGGGTGATTGCAGCGCTCGATGACGGCAAATTCGTCGCCACCGAGCCGGGCGACCAGGACGGCATCGGGCACGGACGCGGCAAGGCGCCGTCCGGCCTCCTTCAGGCATTCGTCACCTGCCTGGTGACCGAGCGTATCGTTGACGGCCTTGAAGCCGTCGAGATCGATCAGCAGCAGGGCGTGGCGTTCCTCGCATGCGCCGGCACAAACGGCGGAATAGACGGCCTCGAACTTGGCGCGGCTCGCTAGACCCGTCAGCGTATCCGTTTCCATCAGCCGGTTGATGTGCTGGAACATCGCCTTCTCGGCGGTCACGTCCTGCTTCATGCCGAAGATGCGGACCGGCTCGCCATTTGCGCGCTCGACGATGGCGGTGATCCGGATCCAGCGCGGCACGCCCTTGGCCGTCACGATCTCCGCATCGAGCGTGAAGCCTTCGCCGTTCTCGATCGCCGCGCTGCGGAGTGTCGCAAGCTTTGCCCTCGATTCCGGCGTGTAGAGCGCAACGATTTCCTCGCGCTTCAGCGGACTTTGCGGCGGAAGGTCGAAGAGTTCGTAGACCGTATCGGTCCAGGTGAGGGTCTGGTCGGGCAGGCTGCATTCCCAGATGCCCACGCGGGCCGCCTTGAAGGACTTGTCGAACAGTTCCTGCAGGTGCCCGAAACGGGCCGAAGTGCCGCCTCGCGCATCGCTTTCCGGGCATGCATCGCCGGAACGGGCCTTAGGCCGCCTTGGAAGTGATGGTCGCAACATACCCGGTCTCACCCGCTGCCCTATGGCGAAGCATCCGCCATGTCCTGGCGACTATGCGTTTCAAAAGTTGCTTTTAAGTTTCAATATAACAATAGAGAATTACGTTATTCCATTAACACTGGTTTGTCGTCCTGCCGCATCTGGCACTCCCGGACGCGAGCCCCCATATGCGCGTCACCATCAAGCACCCGACGACCAGGAAGAATGCCATGTCAGACGTCGAGACCATTGCCGAACCGGACACCCTGATGACCCAGGAGGATGCCGCCTGCTATTGCGGCATGTCGCTCGACGAGTTCCGCAAGAAGTGCCCGGGAACGCTGGCCATCGCCGGCCCCGCCCGCAAGGGCAGGCGCTACCTCCGGGACCGGCTCGATGCGTGGCTGGCATCGCTCAGATCCCCGCAGGAGGATCGCGTGCCGCTGAGCGAAGGTTGAGGCCTTATCGGCCTGCGAGCAGGTCGTCCAGCTGTTCGAACTGCTCCGGCATGCAGCTCTCCATGCCCTCGAAGGCTTCGTCGAGCGCTTCCTTGCTGGGATAGGCCTCGTGCAGGACGAGAAGCGTTCCGCCATCCTTCTCCTCGAAGGTGACTGTGGTGACCTGCCCCTCCCCGCCTTCTTCGTTCGTCCAGACGAGCCGGCTTCCGGGGATGACTTCGACATACTTGCCGAAGAAGGTCATCGTACCCTCGGAAGCGGGATGTCCGAATTCGAGCTTGTAGCCGCCGCCGGTGCGCACATCCATCTCGCAGGAGAGGATCGTGGCACCCATGGATTTCGGCGCCCACCAGCGCATGAAGAGTTCCGGCGTGGTCCAGGCCTCGAACACGAGGTGGACCGGCGCATCGAAGGTCCTGATGACGTGGAGGTCGCGGTCGGTGCGGCGCTCCACGCGCGTCGGGTTGCGGCCCGCGCTGCCCATGCTTTCACGAAATCCGCCCATCGCCGTTCTCCCTTTGCTTCAGCGTTTCAAGAACATCGTCCAGTGCATCGAACCGTGCCGCCCAGAGCCGGCGCATGCCCTCCATCCAGGCCATCTCGTCTTCGAACCGCCGGCTGCCCAGCCGGCAGGTGCGGACCCGGCCGACCTTTTCGGTCGAGACGAAGCCGGCCTCTTCGAGCAGCCGCACGTGCTTCTTCATGCCCGTCAGCGTCATACCGAAACGCGCGGCAAGATCGGTGATGGAGGCCTCGCCATGACCAAGCTCTTCCAGCACGCCACGGCGTGTGGCGTCAGAGAGCGCGGCAAAGGAGGTATCAAGGGTGGTGGAGCTATACTGAACCATTTGGTTCAGTGTTAGCATCGGATGTGGCCCAAAGCAAGGCCTGTGCGTGCGGGGGCATGGAGACACACGTTCGAGCCGCAGCGCGCGAAAATCTCTTCATAGGCCGGGCAAAATTGGAAAATATGCACACTACAAATTCTGCCGCAATTGTAGACTGGTCCCAAGGGGAGCCGGATCGACGCCCCCGGCAACGCTGCCGAAGCCCCGGTCCGGCCCGGCCCATCACAGGAGAACGACATGACGCTTCGCATCAACCAGACGGCACCGGACTTCACCGCCGAGACCACGCAAGGCCCGATCAGCTTCCATGACTGGATCGGCGACAGCTGGGCCGTGCTCTTCTCTCACCCGAAGAACTTCACGCCCGTCTGCACCACCGAGCTCGGCGCCATGGCGGGCCTCGACGAGGAATTCCGCAAGCGCAACGTCAAGGTCATCGGCATTTCCGTCGATCCGGTCGACAGCCACTTCAAGTGGAAGGCCGACATCAAGACCGCAACCGGCTTCGACGTCGAATATCCTCTGATCGGCGACAAGGACCTGAAGGTCGCCAAGCTCTACGACATGCTGCCGGAGGATGCGGGCACGAGTTCCGAAGGCCGCACGCCCGCTGACAACGCGACGGTGCGCTCGGTCTACGTCATCGGCCCCGACAAGAAGATCAAGCTGATCCTCACCTATCCCATGACCACAGGCCGCAATTTCGAGGAAATCCTGCGGACGATCGACTCGATCCAGCTGACGGCCAAGCACCAGGTGGCGACGCCTGCCAACTGGAAGCAGGGCGACGACGTCATCATCACCGCCGCCGTCTCCAACGAAGACGCGGTCAAGCGCTTCGGCTCCTACGACACCGTGCTGCCCTATCTGCGCAAGACGAAGCAGCCGGCTGCCTGAGACCGGGCGTCGTATACGGACGAAGGGGGCTATACACGCCCCCTTTTTCTTTGGCGTTCACGCCCGCGAGAGCACCAGATCGATCTCCACCCGTGCCTCGCGGCCGAGCCTTGCGACGCCCACCGTGGTGCGGGCGGGCATGCGGGCCGGATCTTCGAAGTACCGGTGGTAGACGCCGTTCAGACCGGCATAATCCTCCTCGAAGCGGGTGAGATAGATGCGGGCGAAAACCGTGTTCTCGAGACTGTAGCCCGCAGCGTCCACGATGCGGAGGAGGTTCAGGAAGACGAGCTCGGTCTGCGCCTCGATGCCATCGGGAACGGGCGCAACAGGATCGTCCGGATCGATCGGCAGCTGGCCCGTCACATGCAGGAAACCCTGCGCTTCCACCGCATGCGAATAATGGGCACTCGGCGGCGGCGGCGCGGCATCGGGCACGAAGACATAGCGCGGCATCGTCTCCCCCTACTCCGCGGCTTGCCGCTCGAGGCGGAAGCGGCTGCCGTAATGGCGTGCCGGCAGGCGATTGCCCTGCCCGAACAGCCGGTTGCGCAGCGAGCCCTCGCCATAGGCCGTCTTGTAGGCGCCCCGCGCCTGGAGCTCCGGCACCACGAGATCGACGAAATCCTCGTAGCTTTCCGGCACCACCGTCCGCGTGAGGTTGAAGCCGTCGACACCGCCTTCCTCGACCCATGCGATCAGCTGCTCGGCCACGCGGGCACCGTCGCCGACGATGACGGGATAGCGCCCGCCGATCGCGAGCTCGGCAAGCAGCTGCCGCTTGGTCCAGCCCTTCTGCCGGGCAAGCGCCGTGACCGAGCGGATGGCATTGCCTTCCCCGAAGGCGATGGGATCATCCAGGCCGAAACGGGCCATGTCGACGCCACTGCCGGCGGAGAAGTGGGCAAGGCCCGCCTCCGGGCTTGCATGCTCGATGTAGTCGGCGAGCTTTTCTTCCGCCTCCTTCTGCGTGCCGCCCGCAACCACCGTCACGCCGACCAGGATCTTGACGTCGTCAGCCGTGCGACCTGCCGCCACCGCCTCGGCGCGCAGGGCATCGACGGTGCGACGTGCTGCGGCATGATCCGTGCCGTTGATGAAGATGCATTCCGCATGTCGCGCCGCAAACTGCCGGCCGCGGCCGGAAGTGCCCGCCTGGAAGAGCACCGGCGTGCGCTGTACCGAAGGCTCCGAGAGATGGTAGCCCTGCGAGCGGTAATAGGGCCCGCGATGGTCGATCCGGTGCACGCGGGACGGCTCGGCGAAGACGCGGCGCGCCCGGTCATGGACGACGGCGTCGTCCTCCCAGCTTCCCTCCCAGAGCTTGATGAGCACGTCGAGATAATCGTCAGCCCGGTCATAGCGTGTGTCGTGCTCGGCCATGGCGTCCTGTCCGATGGCGCGGGCGGCGCTGTCGAGATAGCCGGTCACGATGTTCCAGCCCACCCGGCCTTCGGTCAGGTGGTCGAGCGTCGACATGCGCCGGGCGAACGTATAGGGCGCCTCGTTGCCGGTGTTGACGGTGACCCCGAAGCCGAGCTTTTCCGTCACGGCCGCCATGGCCGAAACGAGCAGGATCGGATCGTTGACAGGCAGCTGGATGCTTTCGCGCAGCGTCAGATCGACGGAGTTCTGGTAGATGTCGTAGACGCCGAGAATGTCGGCAAGGAAGACGCCGTCGAACAGGCCGCGCTCCAGCGTGCGGGCAAGATCCGTCCAGTAGGAGAGCCGCCTGTACTCGTGCGAGCGGTCACGCGGATGCGTCCAGAGCCCGTGATTGATATGGCCGACGCAGTTCATGCTGAAGGCGTTGAGGATGATGTCTTTCGTTTGAGGCATGCCGGTGACCCTGTCTTCAACCCGCTCCCGAGCGGTTGAAGCAGAACCTAGGCAATCACGGGACGCGCGGACAGGCAGATCAATCCATAAATTCTATCGACAATGAGAAATCTTGCTCAGACTTGGCGATCGCCTCCTCGCGATCATCTCTACCAATTCAGTAGAATTTAAATCGCCTCATCGCCCCATGTCGTGAAAAAGCATTTGCAGGACGCAGGTGACAAAAAGTTTCTGATGCTTCGCTTTGCCGGCTATTTCCCATCATGATTTTAGACAGAAACGAAGACCGCCGTTTCGGAAAACCAAGAAGACCAATCCTCCCAAGGAAAAAAGAGATGAAAAGCGCACTGACCCTCCTCACGACGACCTCCAGGCTGACCCGCCGCGCCAGCATGGCCGCCCTCCTCGGCGCGGTCGTCACGATGTGCGCTTTTGCACCGGCGCCGGTGAAGGCCGAAGACAAGACGCTCAAGGTCGGCATCATGAGCGGCGAGGACGAAGACGTATGGCGCGTCGTGGCTCAGGAGGCCGCCAAGAAGGGCCTGAAGATCGAAGCCGTCGTCTTCAACGACTACACCCAGCCCAACGAGGCGCTGTCGCAGGGCGAAGTCGACGCCAATGCCTTCCAGCACAAGCCTTACCTGGACAACCAGATCCAGGCGCACGGCTACAAGATCGTGCCCGTCGGCTATACCGGCGTCTGGCCGATCGGTCTCTACTCGAAGAAGCACAAGGGCGTGGGCGAACTGCCGGAAGGCGCCGTGATCGGCGTTCCGAACGATCCCTCCAACGAAGGCCGCGCTCTGAACCTGCTCGCCCATGAAGGCGCGATCAAGCTCAAGGACGGCACCGGCATCCTCGCCACCGTCGCCGACATCACCGAGAACCCGAAGAAACTCGAAATCAAGGAACTCGATGCCGGCATCGTCGGCCGCTCGATCGATGACCTCGACGCCGCCGTGGTCAACACCGACTGGGCGCTGAAGTCCGGCCTCACCCCTGCCGAGCGCATCGCGCAGGAGCCGGTTGCCGACAACCCCTACCGCAACTTCATCGCGGTCCGGGAAGCCGACAAGGACCAGCCCTGGGTGAAGGACCTCGTCGCCTCCTACCAGAATCCGACCGTGAAGGCCGAGTTCGACAAGGTCTACAAGGGCACCGGTCTGGCCGCCTACTGAGGCGCCCGACACAACCCTCACATCGCCGCCGCCGGTCCTCGAAGACCGTGCGGCGGCGAGACCGTTTCCGAAGGGAAGAACGATGAAACACGAAACACGACTGGTCGGAGCGCCCGTCCCGACCTCTGGCCCGGAGCCGGTCGTCGCGCTTTCCGGCGTGACCCGCGCCTTCGGCCGAACGCTTGCCCTTTCCGGCGTCTCGCTCTCCATCGCCAAGGGCGAGATCCTCGGCCTCATTGGCCGCAGCGGCGCCGGCAAATCGACGCTGATCCGCTGCCTGAACGGGCTCGAACGTCCCGATTCCGGCTCGATCCGCATCGACGGCCAGGAAATCACCAGCCTCAGCGACCGTGAACTGCAGCCCTTCCGCCAGAAGATCGGCATGGTGTTCCAGCACTTCAACCTGCTTTCGGCGAAGACCGTCGAGGACAACATCGCCCTGCCGCTGAAGATCGCCGGCGTTGCGAAACGCGACAGGCTGAAGCGGGCGGGCGAGCTGCTCGATCTGGTCGGCCTTTCCGACAAGGCCAGGGCGCATCCTTCCGCACTTTCCGGCGGGCAGAAGCAGCGGGTCGGTATCGCCCGCGCGCTCGCCGCCAATCCCGCACTTCTCCTCTCGGACGAGGCGACCTCGGCGCTCGATCCCGAAACCACGCAGTCCATTCTCGACCTGATGCGCGAGATCAACCGCAGCCTCGGCCTCACCATCCTGCTGATCACCCATGAAATGGACGTGGTGCGCAGCATTGCCGGGCGGGTCGCCGTCATCGACCAGGGGCAGATCGTCGAGGAAGGGCGCGTCGCCGACGTCTTCGCGCGGCCCGTCCATGCGGTAACGAAGAGCCTGCTGCACGGCGTGCGCCCGCAATTGCCGGATTTCCTCTCCGCGCGCCTTTCACCGCAAGGATCTGGCCCGGCGCTCTTTTCGGTCGATGTGACCGGCGAGGATGCAGGCCTTGATTTCGCCGCGCGCTTTGCCGATGCCCTCGGCACGACTGTGACGCTCGTGCATGGCGGCGTCGATCACATCCAGGACCAGCCGGTCGGCCGCTTCTTCTTCCGGGCGCTCGCCCGCGGCGACGACATCCAGGCGGTCGCTGCCTCGCATTTAGCCCGGCCCAACATTCATGTGGAGCTTCTCGGCCATGAACCCGGTTCTCATTGATCTCATCTGGAAGGGCACGGTCGAGACCGTGGTCATGACGCTCGCCTCCGGCTTCATCTCGCTGATCTTCGGCCTGCCGCTCGGCCTGCTGCTGGTCGCGACCGCCCGGGGCGGGATTGCGGAAAATCTCTGGCTCAACCGCGTGATCGGCAGCGTCGTCAACGGCTTCCGCTCCGTGCCCTTCATCATCCTTCTCGTCGCGCTGATCCCCGTCACCCGCTTCATCGTCGGTACGGCGCTCGGTACGGGGGCGGCGATCGTGCCGCTTTCCATTGCCGCCACGCCCTATTTCGCCCGCATTGCCGAGGTGTCCCTGCGCGAGGTGCCGCGCGGGCTGATCGAGGCCGTGGAGGCCATGGGCGCGAGCCGCTGGCAGGTGGTGCGCGAGGTGCTGGTGCCGGAAGCCCTGCCCGGCATCATCGCGGGCTTCACGGTGACGCTCGTCACGCTGACCGGCGCCTCCGCCATGGCCGGCGCGATCGGCGCAGGCGGCCTCGGCGACCTCGCGATCCGCTACGGCTACCAGCGCTTCGAAACCACGGTCATGATCGTCGTGGTCGCGATCCTCATCCTCCTCGTCTGCGGCCTTCAGTTCGTCGGCGACCGGGTCGTTGCCGCACTCGAGAAGCGCTGAGGCTGAGGTTCAGCCGGTCCAAAATTGGTCCCCCGCCGCATTGTCATTCCGGCCTGCGGCGGGGTAGTGTTTGCGGGCGATCCCCGCTTGCGCGGCAAGGGGTTGCACCCTATCTGCCGACCAGCGCCCGCCCGAGTGAAGCCCGCAAGCCCATGGCCCCACTGCAGATCCTTGTTGTTGACGACGATGCCCTGGTGCTGTCCAGCACGGCGATGATGGTCGAGGATCTCGGGCATCACGCGACGGGTGCGATGTCCGGCGCCGAGGCCCTGTCGCTGGTCGAGGTCGAGCGCTTCGATCTCGTCATTACCGATTTCGCCATGCCTGGCATGACCGGCGCGGAACTCATCAAGACGCTCGCGAAGACGCACCCCGATCTCCCCTGCCTGCTGGCCACCGGCTACGCCGTGCTGCCGCCCGGCATGCCGAAGGACCTCGTGCGTCTCGACAAGCCCTTCAACGAAGATCGCCTTGGCGAATCGATCGCGCTTGCGCTCGGCGGTTTCCGGCGCTGAGGGCGGGGGACCACGTTTTCAGCCGAGGTGGCACCATGACCGCCGCTCGAGCCGGGGTCATAATGACGCTCACCATATTTGCGCTTGAAATCCGGTTGACAAGTCGGCGCTGCACCGCATGATCCAGCGCGGAGACCGGAAGTCGATCGTCGCAGACGCGCGTCCAACCGGCCTGGCCCGAATGGCGGCCACAACAACAGACCTTATGCTGAGGGAAATCATGACCATCAACCTGCAGACCAACGACATGGGCAAAGTGATCGAGGCCGACCGCGCTCATGTCTGGCATCACTTGAGCCAGCACAAGGTCTACGAAACCGTGGATCCGCGCGTCTTCATCGAAGGCCGCGGCATGAAGCTCTGGGATGCCAAGGGCAATGAATATCTCGATGCCGTCTCGGGCGGCGTGTGGACCGTGAACGTCGGCTATGGCCGCGAGAGCATTGCCGATGCCGTGCGCGACCAGCTCGTCAAGCTCAACTACTATGCCGGCGCCGCCGGCACCGTTCCGGGTGCGCTCTTTGCCGAAAAGCTGATCGAGAAGATGCCCGGCATGAGCCGCGTCTACTATTCGAACT
>CAMFHT010000127.1 GCA_945952245.1 uncultured Rhizobium sp.
GACTATGGGCGTCGGCATCGAGATCGAGCCGGTCGGCCATTTCGATCCTGTCACCTTCAGCCCGGAACTGACCACCACCATCCGCAACGCCGCCGAACGTCTCGGCTATTCCCACCGCGACATCATCTCCGGCGCCGGCCACGACGCCTGCTGGATGAACCGCCTCGCGCCCACCGCGATGATCTTCTGTCCCTGCGTGGACGGCCTCTCGCACAACGAGGCGGAGGACATTTCGAAGGAATGGGCTGCCGCCGGCGCGGACGTGCTGCTGCATGCGGTGATCGAGACGGCGGGATTGGTGGAGTAGATCCGTGTCAGGCCTTGTGCTCGGAGCCCCCTCACCTGCCTGCCGGCATCCTCTCCCCGCCGGGGAGAGGAGACGTGGGGCAGGCCGCTCGCCACGGGTCCCTTCTCCCCAGCGGGGAGAAGGTGGCGGCAGCCGCATGAGGGGGCCGCAAGCGCTAAGCTCAACAGAGAGACCTTGACGCCATGGCCTCCAGCGACAACCCCGTCAAACGAAGACCGATGAAAACCCAGCAGGCGCGAGACCTGCGCCGATCGGAAACGGATGCGGAGCATGTCCTTTGGAGTGAACTGAGAAACAGGCTGCTGAACGGCCACAAGTTTACCCGTCAGGCGCCGCTCGGGCCGTACATCATCGACTTTCTCTGCCGCGACAGACGGCTTGCGGTGGAGCTGGATGGCAGCCAGCATGCGGGGGACGAGAGGGATGCGCGCAGGACGGCATGGTTGAACGACAACGGCTATTCGGTTCTGCGCTTCTGGAACGACGAGGTCTTTCGCGAGCGGCGGGCGGTGCTGGAGACCATTCTGGCCGTGCTGGAAGGGCGGTTGACGGAGCGGTGCGAGGTGACGCGATTTTATCCTTCGACCATCGTGCCCGGAGCCCCCTCACCTGCCTGCCGGCATCCTCTCCCCGCTGGGGAGAGGGGGTATGCCGCTCCATCACCGCTTGTCCCTTCTACCCAGCGGGGAGAAGGTGGCGGCAGCCGGATGAGGGGGCCACACGGAACAACATCTGAGCAATCAGTAAAATAATGAGGGAACCATGACCACCACCATCATCAAAAACGGCACCATCGTCACCGCCGACCTGACCTACAAGGCGGATGTGAAGATCGAAGGGGGCAGGATCGTCGAGATCGGGCAGAACCTTTCCGGCGGCACCGAGCTCGATGCGACGGGCTGCTACGTCATGCCGGGCGGCATCGATCCGCATACCCATCTCGAAATGCCGTTCATGGGCACCTATTCCTCCGACGATTTCGAGAGCGGCACGCGGGCGGGTCTTGCCGGCGGCACGACCATGGTGGTGGATTTCGCGCTCCCCTCGCCCGGCCAGTCGCTCGTCGATGCGCTTGGTATGTGGCACAACAAGACCAGCCGCGCGACGGCGGACTTTTCGTTCCACATGGCGATCACCTGGTGGGGCGAGCAGGTGTTCAACGACATGGCAACCGTGGTCAACGAACACGGCATCAATTCCTTCAAGCACTTCATGGCCTACAAGGGCGCGCTGATGGTGGACGATGACGAGATGTTCTCGTCCTTCCAGCGCGTGGGCGAGCTCGGTGCGCTCGCCATGGTCCATGCGGAAAACGGCGACGTGGTCGCGCAGATGCAGGCGAAACTGCTGGCCGAGGGCAATAACGGCCCCGAGGCGCATGCCTATTCCCGCCCTGCCGAAGTGGAGGGCGAAGCCACCAACCGCGCCATCATGATTGCCGACATGGCAGGCGTGCCGCTCTATGTCGTGCACACTTCCTGCGAGCAGGCGCATGAAGCGATCCGCCGCGCCCGGCAGAAGGGCATGCGCGTCTATGGCGAGCCGCTGATCCAGCACCTGACGCTGGACGAGAGCGAGTATTCGAACCCCGACTGGGACCATGCCGCCCGCCGCGTGATGTCGCCGCCCTTCCGCAACAAGCTGCACCAGGACAGCCTCTGGGCCGGCCTCGCCTCCGGCTCGCTGCAGGTGGTGGCGACCGACCACTGCGCCTTCACCACCGACCAGAAGCGCACCGGCCTCAACGACTTCACCAAGATCCCGAACGGCACCGGCGGCCTCGAAGACCGCATGCCCATGCTCTGGACCCATGGCGTCAACACCGGCCGCATCACCATGAACGAGTTCGTGGCGGTGACCTCGACCAACATCGCCAAGATCCTCAACATGTATCCGCGGAAGGGCGCGATCCTCGTCGGCGCGGATGCGGATATCGTGGTGTGGGATCCGAACAAGAAAAAGACGATTTCGGCCAAGGCGCAGCAATCGGCGATCGATTACAACGTCTTCGAGGGCAAGGACGTCACCGGCCTGCCGCGCTTCACCCTCACCCGCGGCCACCTCGCCATCAATGACGGCAAGGTGGATACGCGCGAAGGCCACGGCGAATTCGTCAAGCGCCCGCCCGTCACGGCGGTGAACCGGGCGCTTTCGACGTGGAAGGAAGTGACCGCACCGCGCAAGGTGCAGCGCACGGGGATACCGGTGAGCGGGGTTTGATGGTCGGCGTCGAGGGTGGAGTTGCCAGTACCCCCCTCTGCCCTGCCGGGCATCTCCCCCTCAAGGGGGGAGATCGGAACGGTGCAAAGCTCCCGCCAGACAACCAATCTCTCATTGGTTGAGAAGGAGCGAGCGCTATGCGACACGGTGATCTCCCCCCTTGAGGGGGAGATGCCTGGCAAGGCAGAGGGGGGTACCAGCTGCATACTCGGCCAGGCCAGGGAATTGTAAAACAAGAGGGGGCAATCCGTGGATCGATTCCAGACGGAGAGCGAGAACAATGCGAGACGAGGCGCCATGAGCGAACCGAAGAAGACCGTCGTATCAGCCAGGGATCTTTGTCTCACCTTCGAGACCAATGACGGGCCGGTGAATGCGCTGTCCAATGTCAATCTCGAAGTCCAGAAGGGGGATTTCGTGTCCTTCATCGGGCCGTCCGGCTGCGGCAAGACGACGTTCCTGCGGGTGATCGCGGATCTCGAGAAGAATACGGCGGGCTCGATCACGGTCAACGGGATGACGCCGGACCAGGCGCGCAAGGCGCGTGCCTATGGCTATGTGTTCCAGGCTGCGGCCCTCTATCCCTGGCGGACCATCGAGAAGAACATCGCACTGCCGCTCGAGATCATGGGTTATTCCGATGCCGAGAAGAAGAAGCGGATCGCGGAGACACTGGAGCTCGTCAACCTCTCGGGCTTTGGCAAGAAGTTTCCCTGGCAGCTCTCCGGCGGCATGCAGCAGCGCGCCTCGATCGCCCGTGCCCTCGCCTTCGATGCGGACCTGCTCCTGATGGACGAGCCCTTCGGCGCGCTGGACGAAATCGTCCGCGACCACCTGAACGAACAGCTCCTGAAGCTCTGGGCGCGGACGGAAAAGACGATCTGCTTCGTCACCCATTCGATCCCGGAAGCGGTCTATCTCTCCACCAGGATTGTCGTGATGAGCCCGCGGCCTGGCCGCGTCACCGACATCATCGATTCGACGCTGCCGCGGGAGCGCCCGCTCGACATCCGCGAAACGCCGGAGTTCCTCGAAATCGCCCACCGGGTGCGCGAAGGCCTGCGCGCCGGCCACTCCTATGACGAATAGGAGCGCATCATGAAGCTATGGGTCATCCTGATGCTCTGTCTGACGACGGGCATCTTCATCGCCGCCGCCTCGACGCTTCGGCTCTGTGTCGGCGGGGCGCCGGTCTACGCGCTGATCGGCGCGCTCTGTCTCTACGTCACGGGCAATCTGATGATGGTGCCCCTGATGCGGGAAACGGGCCTTGGCCTCACCGTCTCCGTGCTTTCGGTCACCCAGCTGCTGCTCGTCAACGTCATCGCCTTTGCCGTCTATGGCGAACGGCTGGGCTGGCTGCAGCTCTCAGGGATGGCGCTCGGCACGGTCGCGATCGCACTGATGCTCTGGCCGGTCAAGGAGGCGGTGTGACCATGGAAAAACCCGGTATCTGGAAAGACAAGATCCTGCCGGTGCTGACGGTGATCCTCGCGATCCTCGTCATCTGGCACGTCTTCGTCGTCATCCTCAATGCACCCTTCGAACGCGACCAGGCAGCGCGCGCCGGCACGGTGATCACCTTCTCGGAAATCGTGCCGAAGACCTTCGTGCAGGAGCGGCCGGTACTGCCCGCGCCGCACCAGATCGTGGCCGAGCTCTGGGATACGACCTTCAACAAGGCGATCACCTCCAAACGCAGCCTCGTCTATCACGCCTGGGTCACGCTCTCCGCCACGCTCCTCGGCTTCGTGATCGGCACCGCGCTCGGCATCCTGCTCGCCATCGGCATCGTGCACAACCGCGCCATCGACCGTTCGCTCATGCCCTGGGTGATCGCCAGCCAGACGATCCCGATCATCGCGATCGCGCCCATGGTGATCGTGGTGCTGAATTCGATCGGCATTTCCGGCCTGCTGCCGAAAGCGCTGATCTCCACCTACCTCTCCTTCTTCCCCGTGGTGGTCGGCATGGTGAAGGGGCTGCGCAGCCCGGATACGCTCTATCTCGACCTCATGCACACCTATAATGCCTCGCAGTCGCAGACCTTCTGGAAGCTGCGCTGGCCGGCCTCGATGCCCTTCCTCTTCACCTCGCTGAAGGTGGCGATCGCGATCTCGCTGGTCGGCGCCATCGTCGGCGAGCTTCCGACGGGTGCGGTGGCGGGGCTTGGCGCCCGTCTCCTCTCCGGTTCCTACTATGGCCAGACGACGCAGATCTGGGCCGCGCTCTTCATGGCGGCGGCACTGGCGGCGGTGCTCGTCTCCATCGTGGGGGTCGCCCATTCCATGGTGCTTAAGCGCATGGGAGTGAAGCCATGAACGGATATCTCGTCTTTGCCGTCGTCTTCTGGATCGCAAGCTGGTTCGTCAACGAGTGGCTGGTGCGTCAGAAATTTGCAAACGCGGCCGTAGACCGGGCGGCGCGCCTCGTCGTCCCCCTCCTCTTCGGTGTCACCCTGCTGGTGATATGGGAATGCGTGGTCCGCGGGTTCCAGATCCCGCAGATCCTGCTGCCCGCCCCTTCCGCGATCTGGGCGAAGCTGATCAGCTCGATCCCGACGCTGGCCGCCGATTTCCGGCAGACCTTCCTAAAGGCCGTCATCACCGGTTTCGTGCTGGGGTCCGGACTCGGCTTCGTGGTGGCCGTCCTCATCGACCGCTCTCCCTTCCTGCAGAAAGGCCTGCTGCCGATCGGCAATTTCGTCTCGGCGCTGCCGATCGTCGGTGTCGCGCCCATCATGGTCATGTGGTTCGGCTTCGACTGGCAGTCGAAGGTGGCTGTAGTGGTCATCATGACCTTCTTCCCCATGCTGGTGAACACGGTGCAGGGTCTTGCCGCCGCCAGCCACATGGAGCGCGACCTGATGCGCACCTATGCAGCAAGCTGGTGGCAGACACTCGTAAAATTGCGTCTTCCCGCGGCGGCACCTTTCATATTCAATGCGCTCAAGATCAATTCCACGCTGGCGCTGATCGGTGCCATCGTGGCGGAGTTTTTCGGCACCCCGATCGTCGGCATGGGCTTCAGAATCTCCACGGAAGTGGGACGGGCCAATATCGACATGGTCTGGGCCGAAATCGCGGTTGCGGCTCTGGCCGGGTCCGCTTTCTACGGGGCCGTCGCACTCGTCGAGCGTGCGGTGACCTTCTGGCATCCGTCGGTCCGTGGTGGACGGGCGTAAACAAGAAAAGAGGGAACAGACAATGAAGAACAAGCTGACGTCGCTCATCCTCGCCAGCGCCGTATCGCTGATGGCGATGCAGGCCATGGCGGCCGAAAAGGTTACCCTGCAGCTGAAGTGGGTCACCCAGGCCCAGTTCGCGGGCTATTACGTCGCCAAGGACAAGGGCTATTACGAGGAGGAAGGCCTCGACGTGGACATCAAGCCGGGCGGTCCGGACATTTCGCCCGTGCAGGTTCTGGCCGGCGGCGGTGCGGACGTCGTGGTCGACTGGATGCCGGATGCGCTCGCCAACCGCGAAAAGGGCCTCGACCTCGTCAACATCGCCCAGCCGTTCAAGTCCTCGGGCATGATGCTGACCTGCCTCAAGGAAACCGGCATTACCAAGCCGGAAGACCTGAAGGGCAAGACGCTCGGCGTCTGGTTCTTCGGAAACGAGTATCCCTTCCTGTCGTGGATGTCGAAGCTCGGCTTCTCCACCCAGGGCGGCGCCGATGGCGTGACCGTGCTGAAGCAGGGCTTCAACGTGGACCCGCTCCTGCAGAAGCAGGCGGCCTGCATCTCCACCATGACCTATAACGAGTACTGGCAGATCATCGAAGCCGGCGTGAAGGCGGAAGACCTGATCACCTTCAAGTATGAAGACCAGGGCGTCGCCACGCTGGAAGACGGTCTTTACGTGCTCGGCGACAAGCTGAAGGATGCAGCCTTCAAGGAAAAGATGGTCAAGTTCGTCCGCGCCTCAATGAAGGGCTGGAAATATGCCGAGCAGAACCCGGACGAAGCCGCCGGCATCGTGCTCGACAACGACGCCTCCGGCGCGCAGAAGGAAGACCACCAGAAGCGCATGATGTCGGAAGTCGCCAAGCTGACCGCTGGCTCGAAGGGTGCGCTGGACGAGGCCGACTACAAGCGCACCGTTGCAACGCTGCTCGGCGGCGGTTCGGACCCGGTCATTTCCAAGGAGCCGACCGGCGCCTACACGCTCGACATCACCAACGAAGCGCTGAAGTAAGCTCTTCAACGATTGGAGATCCGGACACGCGGCCACTGGCCGCGTGTCTTGTTATGAAATCATCAAAACTTATCATGTTTTTGTTCGGCCAGTGTTGCCGACAGATCATTGAATGAACACAGTTTCGTGAGTAGAGCAGAGAGCTTGCAGGGCACTCCGGCGAAGCGGTCCGTATTTTGATGGGAACGGACGCGCTTTACCAACGCAGCCTTGCGGTTTTCGCGGGGCGTTCCCACATTGGCGCAGCATATTGCAGAATGCCAATTTCGGGGAGCGAACGGGCCGGCACGGCGATGGCGGAAATCTATTGATTGGTAGCATTCCGGGCGTTCACCCAAACCTCTTTCATCGGGTTGACGTCTTGATGGCATAGTGACGCATTCCTTGCGCCGCCGATGGTTCAGATCGCGCAGCCGAGGTACATTTCATGAACGCGCCGTCGAAGCGGCAGGCATGGCCGAAATCGTGCGGCCCGCCCCGGCGGCAGACAAGGATCACGCGATGCGGATGCTGCGTTGGCAGGCCCCGCCGTGACGCAAACTGGGATCATAAGGTTATGGCAGGACATCAGAACTTCATCCGCGGCGCGGCCTTCGCCCTTCTCATGGCGAGCGCGAGCGGCTTTGCCCTGGCAGAGGAGGCGCCGGCGGAAAAGCCGCAGCAGCACCTGCCGGCGATCGTCGTCACCAAGGCCGTGGAAAAGCAGATGACGGCCCGCATCCTTGCGACCGGCACCATCCGCGCCGTCAGCGAGGTCGTGGTGCAGCCGCAGGTCGAGGGTCTCTCCATCCGCGAATTCAAGGCGGATGCGGGCGATCATGTCGAGGCGGGCGCGGTTCTCGCCACCCTGAACGACGATGCGCTGCTTCTGTCCAAGAGCCAGCTGCAGGCAACGCGCGCCAAGGCGGAAGCCGGCCTGGCGCAGGTGAAGGCGCAGCTTGCGGAAGCCGAGGCCAATGCCGCAGAGGCCCGCCGTCAGGCAGACCGTGCCAAGTCGCTCTCGTCCACGGGCACGATCTCCAGCGCCCAGTCCGACCAGCTGGAGGCCGCTGCCGTCGGGGCCGAAGCCCGTGTACGCTCAGCCAGGCAGGCCATTGCCGTTGGAGAGGCAGACATAAAGGTCGTGGACGCGCAGATTGCCGATATCGACCTCAAGCTCCAGCGGACCGCGGTCAAGGCACCGGTATCCGGCATGGTCGCCGTGCGCAATGCAAGGATCGGCGCCATTGCCTCGGGTGCCGGTGAGCCCATGTTCACGATCATTGAAGACGGCGCGCTCGAGCTGGTGGCAGATGTCTCCGAGAGTGATATCCTTCCGCTGAAGAAGGGCCAGAAGGCCGAGATCACCCTCGCGGGCAGCGACAGCTCCGTGACCGGCCAGGTACGGCTGGTTTCGCCGACGATCGACCCGACGACCCGCCTGGGCACCGTGCGCGTGGCGATCGACGATGACGACAAGGCCCGCACCGGGATGTTCGGCAGCGCCTCCATCGTCATCAAGGAAGAAAAGGGCGTGTCCCTGCCGCTGACTGCGATCACCACGGGTGAAGACGGCACATCGGTGCGCAAGGTCGAGAAGGACGTGGTCAAGGTGGTGGCAGTCAAGACCGGCATCCAGGACGGCAGCAACATCGAGATCGTCGAGGGCCTGAAGGCCGGCGACGAGGTCGTGGCCAAGGCCGGCGCCTATGTGCGCGACGGCGACCATATTGCACCGGTTCGTGAAGAGCCGACGGCATCGAACTAAGGAAACGGCACCATGAACTTTTCCGCCTGGTCCATCCGCAACCCGATCGCGCCGCTTCTGGCGTTCTTTCTGCTGATGTATGTGGGGGTCCTCTCCTTCCACAAGCTGCCGATCACCCGTTTCCCGAATATCGACGTGCCGCTGGTCGCGGTCAGCGTATCGCAGAGCGGCGCATCTCCCGCCGAGCTCGAAATGCAGGTGACGAAGGTTGTCGAGGATGCCGTCGCCGGCATCAACGGCGTCGATGAAATCAACTCCACCGTTACCGACGGTGTTTCGCAGACGGTCGTCATGTTCCGTCTCGAAGTGCCGACCAACCAGGCGGTGCAGGACGTAAAGGATGCGATCGACCGCGTCCGCAACGATCTGCCGGCCTCGGTGGACGTGCCGGTCGTGACGAAGATCGACGTGGAAGGCCAGGCGATCCAGACCTTTGCGGTCTCGTCGCCCAATCTCTCGCTCGAAGAATTGTCCTGGTTCGTGGATGATACCGTGAAGCGCGCCCTGCAGGGCCAGCCCGGCATCGGCCGCGTGGACCGCTATGGCGGCGCCAACCGCGAAATCCGCGTCGAGCTCAACCCGGACAAGCTGGCGGCCCTCGGCATCACCGCTTCCGACATCAACAATCAGCTGCGTGGCACGAACGCGGACGCGGGGTCCGGCCGTGGCCAGATCGCGGGTTCCGAACAGGCGATCCGCGTGCTGGGCGATGCCCGCGACGTGGCGCGCCTTGCCGATACCACGATCGCGCTTTCCGGCGGACGCTTCGTGAAGCTTTCCGACCTTGGCACGATCAAGGATACCTATCAGGAGCTCAAGTCCTTCTCGCGCTTCAACGGCTCACCGGTGGTGACCTTCGCGGTCTTCCGCTCCAAGGGCGCCTCGGAAGTTTCGGCTTCCGAAACCGTCGAGAAACAGCTCAGCCAGGTGAAGGCGGACAACCCGAACGTCTCGATCGAGAAAATCGACGACTCCGTCTACTTCACCTACGGCAACTACGAATCCGCCATGCACACGCTGCTGGAAGGCGCATTGCTGGCCGTCATCGTGGTGTTCCTGTTCCTGCGCAACTGGCGGGCGACGCTGATTTCCGCCGTGGCGCTGCCTCTTTCGGCGATCCCGACCTTCTGGGTCATGGACCTCCTGGGCTTCTCGCTGAACCTCGTCAGCTTCCTTGCACTGACGCTTGCGACGGGCATTCTCGTCGACGACGCGATCGTGGAGATCGAAAACATCGCCCGTCACATCAAGATGGGCAAGACACCCTATCGCGCCGCCATCGACGCGGCAGACGAAATCGGCCTTGCCGTGATCGCAACGACGTTCACGATCATCGCCGTCTTCGTGCCGGTCTCCTTCATGCCGGGCATTCCGGGCCAGTACTTCATCCAGTTCGGCCTGACGGTCGCCTTCTCGGTGTTCTTCTCGCTGCTGGTGGCGCGTCTCATCACGCCGCTGATGGCCGCCTATCTGATGCGGGCGGAAGATGCGGTGGAGGACCACCACGACAACGACAGCGCCTTCCTGCGCGGTTACACCCGCATCGTCCGTGCGACCACGGGCCGCTGGTATGCCCGCTATGCCACGCTGCTTGGTGCGATCCTATTCCTCGTCGCCTCGCTGGCGCTGCTTTCGCAGGTTCCCGGCAGCTTCATGCCGCCGGAAGATGCCTCGCGCATCACGCTGTCCGTCGAACTGCCGCCCAACGCATCTCTCGCGGAGACGGAAAAGACCACCGACGAGATCTACAAGCGCGTGAAGACGA
>CAMFHT010000128.1 GCA_945952245.1 uncultured Rhizobium sp.
CCGACCTCGTGCACAGCGTCGTCGACCAGATCATCGAGGCAATTCCCCGGCAGGCGGCATGAATCGCGACGGCGACAGCTAGAGCGCTCGTTGCGCATCTGCCTGCAGGACCTCCTACATCGCATCGACGGCGGCGCGTAAGAGTTGCACGTCGGCATGCAGGAGACGATCCGCCGTGTAGTGGGCCGTCTCCCGGGCGTCCCCGTCGAGGCCGATGCCCTCGGCTGCTTCAGAAGCGACGAGCGCCGAGCCTTCGAGGTAGACCATCGACATTTCAGGCTGGCGATCAGCGGCGGACGGATGGAAGGGCCTCGGCCGGCGGCGCGCTCGGCCTGCCGCCGCTTCCGTGGTGGTTCGTCGATCGCGGCTAGCATGAACTTGGAGTCCGTTTCCTCACTCGGCTTGCTCGCCTCGCGGCGCCGAGCGAACGGCTGCTAGAGAGAAAACCGTGACGCTTGCCCCCAATAGGGTCGCTCCAGCCTCCAGCGCCTATTCCTCTGGAGGTCGACTTGTCGTCCCCTATCAAAAGATGTCGACCAACCGTTCCGGTGACGACCTCGATCCGTCGGATCTGCCTCTCAGGCTCGAGCAAGGGTTGATGTAGACACAAGCCAATTCTAAATTTCGCTATGGCACTTTGGCCTGCTCCCCTGCGACGATACCAGTCCGCGAGTTAGAGATCCCGCTATTTTGAGGTCGGGAGGGAACACTTGATGACACGGAAGGACTGCACGCCAGCCCAGGCCAGCTCTGCGCCCACCAGCGGACATGCGTCGCTATCTCGATCAGGCTGTTAGCCCCAGCACTGCGCCATTCAGGTCAAACACCGCAACAGGCAATCTGACGAGGGCAAGCGCCTCGGTTTCCGCGTTTAGTGAGTTGTATGTGTAAGAAGAAGTGGCGCGATTTATGATGTTGCGGGAATGTTACTATCCCTGCAAACTATAACGATCGACTGGAATGGGTTCAACGCCGTTCAACCATTCCAGGAATCGCTGCGCCGTGCGATCGGGGCCGCAGGTGCTATTCCGATGGTGCCGCCGATTTGTCTGAGTATCTTGGGCCACTGCTCTGGTAAGGTCGCCACTTGGTAAATGCTTTCGATATGCGTCTCACAATCGGTCATGATCACGCCCCTACACCAATTCCACCTCTAGTCGCCTGCTTCTCGATGGCTTTCGTCACGTCGAAGTAGATGCATAGCCGCTGACCATCAACGACGATGTGCAATTGATCAAGCCATCGCTTCCCCGAAGGACACAAGCTTTGAAAAGCGAGTTGCCACCTCAGCCCATATGCACCGAAGCGCTTCTCTAGGTAGTCTCGCTCGAAGGCGATGGCCTGTTCTGATGTTGCCACTTCGACAGGCACGGCCAAGCTCGGCGTAAGCCCGGCCAGGTCTATGTCTTCAAACTCACTGACGTACGTCATCGTCTGATCTCCTAGTTTGCAAAGGCGTGTAACGGGCTTCATCGTGCCCGCTTTGCGTTTGATCGCTCCTTGAGACGATATTTTGCAAAGGCATGTAACAGCATAAATTAGTGTTATTTTTCAATGGGTTACGAGGCCACAAACCTATTGAATGGCGACTCGCCAAATGGCTCAATTCGGCATGGCTGGCAAACAAGCAAAGATCATCAGCGATCGAGAATTACGGGGCCTTTTGCGGCTCGTGCGCAAGGGCCGGTACTCGGCGCGCGACAAGGTCATGGTGTTGCTGTCTGTGAAAGCAGGCCTTCGAGCCTGCGAGATAGCTGGCCTGACATGGTCGATGGCATGTGATGCGCGGCGATCAGTTGGCGCTGTACTTGAGGTACGCGATGCGATTGCCAAGAAGCGGCGCGGGGGCACGGTGCCGATCAATGTCGAGCTACGTGCCGCACTTCTGGCGCTCTGCAAGCAGATGCGCCCCACCCCCGACGAGCCGATCATACGATCAGAGCGGGGCCGCCATATGCGGCCCGCTGCGATCGTGAACTGGTTCTCGGCACTCTACCACCGCGCCGAACTCGTCGGCTGCTCGTCTCATAGCGGGCGACGCACGTTCATCACCAAAGGCGCCCGTCTTGTCTTCAAGGTTGGCGGTAGCTTGCGCGATGTGCAGCAGCTTGCTGGGCACGCCTCCATCGAAACGACCCAGCGCTACATCGAAGGCAGTACTTCAGCGAAGTGTGCCCTCGTGAACTTGCTCTGACGCGCCAGCGGAAATGGAGGTCGATATGACTGGATAGCGCGCCGCGGCTCGAGCCGCCCTCACCTCAAGAATTTCTGATCGTTTTCGCCCCAAAGGCGGCCTCCCGGCCGCCTTTTGTGATTCCAGGAGACAGCAAATGAACTGCGCCAACAACAAAGCACGCACTGACGAGATTGCCCGCCTGAATGACGCCTTTCGGACCAGCCTGACCGGCGGCAGGGTCATGGTAACACAGGGCGTCACCGCACTCGATCGGCAGATCCAGGCCGACATTCTGCTCGCCGTAAAAACGTTCACGGCTTTCACCGCAGACAATGACCCTCACGGTGAGCACGACTTTGGCTTCGTCAGGGTGGACGGTCACGACCTGTTCTGGAAGATCGACTACTACGACCCGACCCTCAATCATCACACCGAGGACGCCACCAACCCGAACGCAACGTTGCGCGTGCTGACCATCATGCTGACGGGGGAATACTGATGCCCAGGCGGCCGACCGCTCTCGAACAAGGGGCGCTCGATGGCCTTTGCGGCGTCTACAGCATCGTGAACGGCATTGTGTGGGCGCTACGCACCTACCCGCGCCCTAGACCTCAGAAGCAGGGCAGACGGCGCCCCTCAGATGCAGAACTGGGCGACCTGTTCATAATGCTGCTGTCGAACCTCGTTCGAGGCCATTCACATCTGAAGCCGATCGTTGAGGGGACGAACAGTCGGCAGCTGTTTCGTCTCCTATCCAAGAGCTCCGACTGGCTCAGAAAACACAGGGGGCTGGCGCTTGTGACGCGCCGCCCGTTCCATGGCAGGCCCTACGTGCCCACGACGCAAGTGGCCCAAAAGCTGGGGCAGCACCTCGTCCGCCCCGGTACCGCGGCAATCCTCGGGATCGAGGCCCCTTTCGATCATTGGACTGTCGTGCGCCAGGTGGCGCAACACCGCCTTCTGCTGCTCGATAGCGCAGGTAATTCACAACTCTCAATGAAAACTTGGGGCGAAGGCTGCAGCCGCAAGACGGGATTGATTCACCCCGACAACATCTTCCTGCTCAAGCTGACCAAGTCGAAGCGAGCCAGGAAAGCTGTTGCCTAACTGTCCCAATGCACCCGACCCGCCCCATCCACCCACTATTCAAGGGCCTCATGATGACCGAAGAAGAGAATGCCGAACGCCTAAGAACGCTAGCAAAACTGAACGATGAGTTCCGCGCCACCCCAACGGGCCGGCGGCTCGTCATGACCGCCGGCATCGCCTGCCTCGACCGCAATACCCGACTGCGTGTCATTGAGACGGTGCAGAATTTAAGTTCGTTCACCCCCGAGAACGATCCGATGGGCGAGCACAATCTCGGCTTCTTCAGGCTGGGCGACCAAGGGTTCTTTTGGCGAATCGACTACTATGATCCCACCTATCGCCGGCATTCAGATGATCCCTCCGATCAATCGCTGACCATCAGGGTCATGACCCTGATGCTAGCCGAAGAGTATTACTGACAGGCTCGGTGGCTGTCGTCACTCATGGCGAAAGTCGCGATTTGATACGGGAGGCCAGCCGGCAGCGCCTACTACCGAATTGGGCCACTGCTATCCCTGCGCAGCCGCTCGAGCAGGGGCTGGTCGCGGTACCCGTGACCGGCTGCAGCCGCGCCACCTCGTATTTCTTGATGGCCACAGTGGCCAGCAGCCCCAAGAACCCATCGATAGGTCCAGGGTCGAGACCGAACGCCTTTAGGCAGGTCTGAAGCTCCCTGACCTCATCCGCCGTCAGAGGGGCGGTATTGGCTGTCGTCTATGCCTGAGACGCGGCCATACCGGCGGCGGCTGCAGGCGCCTGCTCTAGGGGCTTCGGCGGAGCCGGAGGTAGCGGCGCTGGCATAGTCACCGCCATGTGGCCGTCGGCGCGGGTTGGGAACCGACTTTCCTAGTCCAAGCAACGAAACGAGAAATACCAAGAGGGCCATCGCCCCCAAAACTTCAAGAACCGGGTGCTCTGCGCGCCCGCCTATCCAGGTCGCGGTCAACCTGCACGTCGAACGCGCCGTGCCTGTGCGAGACGACCACTCCCCGGCCGGCCAGCTCATCCTTGAGCTTATGCAAGGTGAGGTGCGGCGTCTGGTCGATCCGCTAGCACCGGTTTGCGGTGGCTGCCGACCTTGCCCGGCGCCACCGACCTCGTCGCCCAGTAGCGCAGCGACCACTTCACCACCGTGGACGCCGCAACACCAAACCGCGCCGCCACGGACCGGCAGCTCTCGCCACCATCAACCGCTGTTACCACACGCTCCCGCAGGTCATTCGAAAGATGGCGCATCGACACTGGCCTCCTATCCAGCCAGAATCTTGAATCACATTCTCCACCTCTCGGGAATGCCAGTTGATTCCTTCAAGGCATGGACCGCTCTAGCTGCGGATCTGGTAGAAGCAGACGAGATCGCCGAGCGGCACCATCGTCCAGCCGTCGATCGAATAGTCGACGAACGACCGGAGTATCGCGTCGGCCTTGCCGCTGGACAGCAGCCGCTTCTGGAGGAAGACGTAGAGGCGATCGACGCGGCCCCGATAGACTTGGGACCTCAGGGTCTCGAGCGAATCGAAGTCGGCGTGGTTGGACCAACTCCGGGCGTTGCGGACTTCCAGCGCGATCTCGGGCGACGGCAGGAAGATCAGGGTCTTCTTCGCATCCGGACCAGCGAGGTCGATGGTGCGGATGAAGGCAACCGCCTCCGCCGAGGCATTGATCTGCCGGAAGCCACGGTCGCCCATCGGATAGTGGGAATTTGCTACAGTCCGCGTCGCGAAGGACGTGATGCCATAGATGCACGCCAGCCCCGCCACGGCGACGAAGGAAATCCGCATCAGCCAGGACCGGCTGGCGGTGAAAGCCTGCACGACACCGACGAAAAGCAGAAGCGACGGGATCCGGAAGTGGCGTTCCTCGAAGCTGATCGATGCGCCCGTCAGCCACATGAGCAGGAAGAAAACGAGGATTGCGGCCGAGATCGAATAGATGAAGCGCAGATATTCGCCATAGCCGAGACGCAGCCGCATCCAGGTGATCGCGTAGGTTGTCACGGCGAGCGGGAAGAAGGCATAGGCCACCGCGTCGCCCGACTGCAGTATCTGCCGGCCTGGATTGAGGAACAGGTAGTTGGAGAGGTCGAACAGCGAGAGAGCAGAACTCCACAGGCTGCCAACGCCGAAAGATATGTAGAAAAGCAGCCCGTCACGATGGACTTCCGCCGGAATGGAGGCCGCGGTGGCGCCCCGCGTGTACCACGTGAAGTAGAAGATCGCGCCCATCAGGGCGATGGTGACGCCAGCCACGACCAGCTTCCGGACCGTGTCCCATCTGCGCCACGCTTCGTCACCGCAGATCGCCGCGCCGCCCACGACGGCGGCGCCGACGATGAGGCCGGTCAGCTTGGCAAACACCAGCACCGCCGTGCCCGCGACCAGCGGCGGTACGGCGGACCACCTGAGCTCGCGCAACCGCCACGCCATTAGGATGAACCAGGGCGCCACACCGAACAGCAGCACTTCTCCACCGGAATAGTTCGTGAAGGACAGGTTGAAGAACCTGGTGCTGGCGACGATCGCCAGTGCAACCGACGTCGTCTGCACGGAAAAGCCGAATGCCCGGTAGAGGGCGAACCAGCCGACCAGACCGAGCACGCTAAAGACGGCTACGACGACGATGATCGCCAGGCCGAGGCTCATGCCGAGATCCTCGACCAGGCCGGGCAGCATGTGCTGTCCCGGCGTCCAGGTACTCATGAAGGATTCGACTTCACGCGAGATATCGGAGTGGTCGGGCCCGAGCGAATGGTTGAAGGACGAGGCGCGGTCGTGCGTGTACCAGCCGACGAACCCCCAGCCGCTGTCGGAATACATGTTGGGCCGGACGATCGCACCGGCGATCGTGTAACCAACTGTCAGGACGACGACGAAAGCAATACAGAGCCTCGGCAGCAACGCCATGAGACGGTCGCCCCCGTCCGCCCCCCTGATCGATCGCCCCATCCAATACCACCGGCCGCAGCAGAACCTGACGGGAGTCTAGGGGCCCAGGCCCGGCAGACAAGACCGATCTGTCTCGCAAATCGCGTTAGGAGTGGGCCTGTCGCCGCAATATACTGACGGCGGATGCAATCATTCTCTCCGACGGTTTCGGTCGTCGTTCCGACGTTCAACGAATCGCAGAACCTGCCGCACCTCGTGGGCCTGCTCGACAAGGCGCTGGGCGAGATCCCGTGGGAGGTCGTGTTCGTCGACGACGACAGCCCGGACGGCACCTGGAAGGTCGCCAAGCAACTGGCCAAGGACGATGGCCGGGTACGTTGCATCCGGCGCGTCGGACGGCGCGGCCTGGCCGGCGCCTGCATCGAGGGAGCCCTCAGCTCGGCCGCTCCTTACGTCGCGATCATGGATGCGGACCTCCAGCATGACGAGACCATCCTTCCCGCCATGCTGGCGAAGCTGCAAAACGACGACGCCGACATCGTGATCGGCAGCCGCTTCGCGGGCGACGGCAGCAGCGAAGGCGGGTTCTCGGCCCGGCGGGCCTTTGCGAGCCGCGTCGCCACCCGCCTCGCCGCGTTCATCATCCGCCGGCAGGTCTCCGATCCGATGAGCGGCTTCTTCGCTCTGAAGCGGGAGGTATTCGAGGCCGTTGCCCCCAGCCTGGTTCCTTCAGGCTTCAAGATCCTGCTCGATATCCTGGCCAGCACTCGCGGCCAGATGCGTGTCGCCGAAGTCGGTTATCGATTCCGCTCCCGCCAGGAAGGCCTTTCCAAGTTCGACATGCGCGCCATCCTGGACTTTTTCGGGCTTCTGCTGCATCGCACGACAGGCGGCACCGTCTCGGTCCGCTTCCTGTTCTTCATGATCGTCGGCGCCATCGGCCTCGCGATCCACCTCATCGTCCTCCGGATCGGCCTGCTGGCCGGCTTCGGTTTCGAGGCTGCGCAGTCGGTGGCGACCGTCGTCGCCATGACCTCGAATTTCCTGGTGAACAATCTCCTCACCTACAGTGACATGAAGCTGCGCGGCACCGCCGCACTGGTCGGACTGGTGAAGTTCTATGCCGTCTGTGGCGTTGGCGCCCTGGCCAATATCGGCGTAGCGTCGTGGCTATTCGTCTCGAACGAGAGCTGGTGGATCGCCGGCATCGCAGGAGTCATCGTGGGTGCGACGTTCAACTACACGATGAGCTCGATCTTCGTCTGGCGGCAGCAGCAGAACTGAGGCAGCGCGGTAGGCGCCGCCCCGTCTTCCCGTTCAGCGGGCGTTCTCCTTCTCGAAGTCCGGCACCGCGGCCGAAGCGGCCGCGAAGCGCGGTGCCTTGGTGACCTTGAGGGCTTCCGCGCCGCCCTCGGTCTGCATGATCTTCGCCATGATCGCCTGCTGCGCCCGCTCGAAGACACCACGGTTCTCGATCAGGAACTTCTGCGACTCGCGCAGCTTGGTGACGTAGCTGTTGATCTCCGGAACGACGTAGCGCGCCACCATGTCCCAGCTGCGGCGTGTGTTCTCCGGATTGGCCCAGTCGTGTATGAAACCGACGACCGTGCCGAATCCACCGCTCTTCGCATAGACGTCCTTGATGACTTTCACGAGGTCGTCGGGCGTGCCGATCGTCGCCGCCGAACCCGGCGTGAAGGCCGTCTTGTCCACAGCCTCGTCCGGATCGGCGAAGGCCGTCGCACCGGGCCGCTGCAGAGTGCCGACAATATATTCGTTGTGCCAGCGGTGCAGGCCCACTCGCGCTTCCTCACGGGCCTTTTCGCGCGTCTCCGCGACATGCCAGCTCAGTAGCACGCGCCAGTTCCGGCGATCGACCGTCTGGCCGTGCTTCTTCGCAGCGTCCTCGGCAAACTTCCACTGCGTCGGCAGCGCCAGGAGCCCCTCGTTCGACATCGAGCCGATCGAGATGATGCCAATCCCGTGCTTGCCCGCCAGGGTCATGCCCGAGGGACTCACCTGCGAGGCGACGACGAACGGCATGTCCTCCTGCAGCGGCAGGAGCTGCAGGGCGGCGTCCTGCATGGTGTACCAGTCGGTCCTGTCGGTCACCCTCTCGCCCCTGAAGAGGCGGCGGATGATGCCGATCGCGTGGTCCTGACGGTCGCGCTGGACCATAGGGTCGATACCGAGCGTGTGCGCGTCGGATGCCAGCGCGCCGGGACCGGAGCCGAAGATCGCGCGGCCGCCGGTCATGTGATCGAGCTGCACCATGCGCTGGGCGACATTGTAGGGATGATGGTAGGGTAGCGAGATGACGCCCGTGCCCAGTTTGATGCGCTTGCTGCGCTCGCCGGCGGCCGCCAGGAACATCTCAGGCGAGGCGATCATCTCCCAGCCACTCGAATGGTGCTCGCCGCACCAGAACTCGTCATAGCCAAGTCCATCCAGCTGCTCGACCAGGTCGAGATCCCGCCGGAACTGCAGCATCGGATTCTCGCCGATTGGATGGTGGGGCGCGAGGAAGGCGCCGAACTTGAGCCGCTGCATGGTCGCCCCCCCGATTTCTATGATGTCCTGATATCGAGTCTTATCATGCCGCGTTCCGCTCCCTGCAGGAAGGCCCTCGACGGGCTGATTTCGGACAGCGGACAAAGGTATGTCCACTTGCGCGCGCGGAAATCGACTGACGCCACGCTGGATAACATCGGAATATCCAATTATTTCCAAGTTTTAGACCATCTCCCGTGAGCCCTGACCCGCCGCAATCCTCGCCGCCCCCGCGGCTCATCCTCGACATTTTGAGGCCGCTCTATGCCGCGACGTCGCAGACGCCCAAGGGCATTCCACAGGTCGAACTCGCCTATGCCGAGCACTTCAGGGCGAACAAACTGACCGGCTGCATTTCGCGGTGCTCGATGCCTTCGGTCGATCCCGGATCGTAGGCGACCGACCAGCCGCGGCGGTCCCTTGAACAATCGCCCACCATTGGGACGGCGACTCTGGCTCGACTACTGCGTATTGGCGGGTCGGCCTGCGCGCCTTCTGGATCCACTTCGTGCTGATGATGAGGCTGTGGGGCAGTCTCGAGTAGTTCGTCGCGACGCCCGCGGGACGCTTCCACTACATCATTCCATCCCAGCTTCATCGAGCGTTTCTCGCTCATCGAAAGGCTGAAGAATGCCGGCGACCTGAAGCTCGTCGTCTTCGTCCATGACATCCACTCAAGCCTCCTTCCGGACTATTTCACCGAAGAAGACACCGAGCTCTATCATCGACAGATTGAGAATGTGCCGCATCTGGCCGACGCCATCATCGTGAACTCGTAGGCGACGTCGAACTCCTTCAGGCCCAGCTTCGGTGACGAGTTGGAGTCGCGTTCGCCAATTCTCGCACCGCTCGGCGTAGCACTGCCGTGCCGAGCCTGCAGCAGCCGTACTTCCACAGCAACCCTACTTCGTCATGCTAGGTACGATCGAGCCGCGCAAAAACCACAAGCTGATCTTCAAGATGTGGCTCGACCTGCATCGTGAACTGGGACCTTTAACGCCCCGCCTCCTCGTCTGCGGCGAGCGCGGCTGGAGCCTAGCGATCTGCTTGAGCGCAGGGACGCTCTGCACGGCTTCGTGGAGGAGTGCGGCCGGCTGCCGAATGCCCCCTCGTCGCCGCCTTGCTGAAGAACGCCTGCGCCTTGCTGCCTCCATCCTTCGCGGAGGTTTATGGCCTCCCGCTCGCCGAAGCTCTCACGCAGGGGGCTCTCGTCCTCTACAGCGACATCCCCGTCCTCCGGGAGGTCGGCGGCGATATCCCGGATTATCTCGATCCGACAGAAGGTCCGGCCTGGCATGCCGCGGTGATCGAGTATGCCCGGTCACGGTCGCGAAAGCGCGAAGCGCAGAACCACAGGCTCGCCTCCTGGCCCCCACCAACCTGGGAGGAGCATTTCACCGTGATCAACTCCGTGCTGCGCAAGCTTTGAGCAAAGAAAAAAGCGGCCCGTGAGGGCCGCCTCTTCCTTGTCTCGGGTGTTCCGGTGAGCCGGCAGC
>CAMFHT010000129.1 GCA_945952245.1 uncultured Rhizobium sp.
GACGATCTGCTTTCCGTTCTGCTTGCTGATGTTCTCGAGGCGGATCATGGAAATGCGGAACCTTGGAGGAATGCTCCCGCGGCACTAAGCCATCGGGGCGTATCGGGAAAGCTTGGAGAGCCTGCTATCAGGCCGAGATGACGGCGCTGCGAGCATTGGCCGCGCTCAGGAGATCGGCTGGCGCCAGCGCGATCTGCAGCCCGCGCTGGCCGCCATTGACATAGACCAGCACTTCGGAGGAGGCGGGTTCGTCGACGATCGTCGGCAATTTGCGCTTCTGGCCGAAGGGGCTGACCCCGCCGACCTTGTAGCCGGTCAGGCGCTCGGCATCGGGCACCGGCATCATCGCGGCAGCCTTGCCACCGAAAGCCGCCGCGACCTTCTTCATGCTGGCCTCGCGGTCGGAGGCGAGCACGATGCAGACCGGCTTGCCATCGACCTGCGCGATCAAGGTCTTGAGCACGCGATTTGGCGGCTCGCCCAGGGCCTCCGCCGCTTGCAACCCGACGCGCTCGGCATTCGGGTCATAGGTGTAGCTGTGCAGCTCGAAACGGATTCCGAGCTGCTTCAGCGCCAGCGTGGCGGGGGTCGTCTGGGCCATCGTCCGGACGTCGCGTGTAGCGTCTCAATAAAGTTGAATCCGGCCTAGCTCTAACTCGTTGATTTTCCTAAGAGCAGATTTCTGAAATTAAGAATCTAAATTCAGAAAAGTAGCCTTAAAAAACGCCATTCTCAAAAATCGCGAGTCTAGCGCGCGTCCAGATTACGAGTATCGCAGCGAAAGCAGCGGTGCAACATTTTGTTTACTATCTTGGAGCGGGCGGGTGAGCGGGCAATCTGGACCATGTGCCTTCTCCGCGTCTGCTATTCGGGGGGATGCCACGTCGCTAACCAATGTTGTGCCGCGGATAGTGGGTGCGCAGGCGCCAGCTCCAAGCCGATTGCGGATTCACTCTGTGGCTGGTCGCAAGTGCTGATCACGCAGGTGAACCGTGGTCTGATCGATGCTCGGATAGACAGTGGTCGCGTTGATGTTGATGGCATCCAACTGCGCCAGAATATGCTCCTTGTTACCCACGGTTACTCGCGAAACCTCGATCCCGTCGTTGCCCCACTCCGGCAACGTTGCCTCATGACCGAAGAGAAGGAACGCCCCCGATTGGGACTTGATCCGGCTATTGGTCCTTTTTGCCTTGACACACACGACAGAGCCGAGGTCGTCGGGCTTGATCCGACCTTCGAAATAGCTCTTTTCCGACTTGATGTGGTGGAGCAGTTTACGAGCGACATCAGTCTCGTTGAACTGCACGGCGTCCAGGCGAAGGTCGATCAGGCTCTTTTGGGAATGAGGCAGGTTCGAGAGGTTCGCTAGGCAGCTGACCGTATCGGAGTCGAAGTACTTCACCTTGTCGCGCGCAAGGCGAAAGACAATCACCTCCCCTTTCGTCTCCATGAGCTCCGGCTTGCAGTGACGGGCGAAGAACAAGGCGACGAGAGGATTGCCCGAGATATCGAGCAAGCGGGTGGGAAGGCCATAGTGCTGCATTCTCACCAAGCGATCGAAGCAGTACTGGTCGCCTTGGAACTCGTCGTAGTGAGCGATCAGCACTTCCTTGCAGAGCCGGTCCTCGTCCGGCATGTATTTCCACGATCCGTTCGGCCACTTTTCTGAGCAGCGACGGCGTTAGTTCGAACGTGCCATCCTCATGGCCGCGGTAAAAGCTTTCCGCTGTCGGGTCCTTTTCGACGTCGAAAAGCACCTTGAGAAAGCTCTCGACGCTGTCGGCCTCGCCAATCTCATTCTTTCGGCGCTCGGGCGGCTCAGCCGCCACTCCGGCTCGTCCGTCGCCGTAGCGCGCGATGGCTTCCCGCCCACCGGCACTGAAGTCAGCAAGGTTCGTCAATACGTCCCGGTAATTGCCAGGCCGCACCGCCCAATGCGTTCGATAAAGCTGGAAGTTGACGATTCCGAACGCCTTGCGAGCCGCCTCGACGCTTGGAAACTGGACTTCGCCAAAATTGACTGCGGTGCTGAATTGCGCAGCGACCACCTTCTTGTCGGCGCGGATTTGCCGCAGGTGTCCGAACCGGACGAGCATCGTCGGCTGGTCAGGGCCGGTGTCGATCTCGCTGCAGAGAAAGGTCGGCAACTTTTCCAGGAAGGCCAGCGCCGGCCCGTCCAAACCGACCAGTCGCTGTTCTGTGTCCGTCGGGGTATGCTCGAACATGCGGCCCCGGCCCATCTCGATCAACGTATCGTCCTCGGCAAGCCAGGAGCGGTTGCCAAACGAGATGTAGTTGAAGTTTTCGAGCATCATTCCTCGAAGCGGCTAGTGACGTCTTTCACAACACAATTTGGAAAGGTTGCAGCTCACGGCCCTCGTTCCCTCACGTCTCAATCGTCAGCGGCACTCGGGTCTTCAGGGTAGCAATCGACGCTTCGGTCTCAGTGGCGAGGTCGACGTCAATCCGCGCGGTCTCGATCGAGGCGATCAGGGAAAATCGTACGGTCTCCAACGGGTCTCCCGCGCCGCTGTTGTTCCGCCACCATCCATTGAGGATAAATGGCGATGGCGCCCATTTGGCTCAGATCGCTTGCGCGGCCTGTCCAAATGTCCTGCCGGATCGAACCGTTGGAGCGCTTTTTGTCGCCTAGGAGCCAGGTTCCCACCGGCTGCCTCGTCGGAAGCTTCTTGCCCGGCTCTCGGGCCAGCTTGTTGATCCTCGCAATTGCAAGCTCGTCGTGGTCGTCGGGATCTTTGATATCGAATTTGAGGTGATGAGAATGATAGTTTTGAGCCCTTTGAGCGTTGAGTGCGAGAGGGGCAGGGTCTGTAAAATAAGAAAGTGTGATCCTTAAACTAACGTCGGTTGTCCCGAGTGCCTCAAGCGCATCGATTGGCCAAGGAAGGCGATAATATCGCATAAGGGCGTGCTGCCACTTTTTATTTTTATTTTGCAAGAGCTGAAGCTCGTCCTGGATAATCATCGTGAGCGCGTTGTTCGCACTCTCAAAGACCCGCTTTTCATTGGGCACGCCCCAGCCGAAGCGGTGGAGCAAATTATCCACGGTGGACCGACTCACGCGACCGGCGCGAGCTTCCATGGCCGGCGTCCAACGCGCGGCGTGGACGACAAGCCCGCGAACCGTCTCCGGCCAGAACTCGGGATATGCGGCCATCACCCGCGTGCAGAGTCCGCCAGCGCTCGACGGCTTGCAGCTTCGGCAGGCAATTCAGGTCATCGAACGGGCCGCCGTGCTCGACCTCCTGGGCTATGATGATCCGAATGCGGGGCTCTACGATCTTCATATGAATGCCGCCAAGGCACGAGCTCACGGCTTTCGCCTGATATGCGAGGGGCGCCTCGAGGCACTTCTCGACCGTGTTCATGCCGGCAATGTAGGCGACTGGATCTCGCTTATTCGGGATAGCATGGGCCGCTAGACGCGCGCGCTGGCCTAAGGGTCATGCGGGACAGATACAATGATACTCTCTGGGCGTGCGTCGGATGACGAGCCGAGCGGCAGCGATGGCCTGGATCTACTTGGCAGAAGGCTCGCTGAGGATCCAATCCGGAAACAGCACTTCGCGCAATCGGCCGATTGCGCTACGACGTCCCCATTCCTTGGCACTTTCTGCCCTCAACTTTGCTTGGGCCCTTTGAAGAGCGTTCTGCATCGAATTGCGCTCAAAAAGGTGCGGCTGCCAACGCTCGATTCCCTTGCGCACGAGCGTCAGCGCTCGATGGCCGCCGTTGGAATCGAAGTCGTTCGCGATGGAAATCAGCTTGGGGTGGCCAGATCCTGTGACCACTCCGGCTTCCAATGAAATCAAGAGTCTAACCAGTGAAAGGATGCAGGCCGAGCCGCTGTTCGGCCCAAACGGTGGCAGATCTGCCTGTTCGGCGGCCTCGTTGAGCATGTCGTACGGGTCCGGCAGGCCCGGCATATGGTAATATCCACCTTGATAGGTTTTTACCCATCGCTCCTTGAAATCATCGGCCCAACGCCTGGGCCGCGCACGAGCCGCCGCCTCTGCGATCGTGACGATGCTCGAATCCCAGGGCTCCTCTCGCTCAGCGTGGTAGGTCCACGCTCGCAGTCGAAAGCCGCCGTCAGCTTCGCATTCCGCAATCACTTCGCTATCGACAGAGAACAACAAGCCGCCCTGGTCCGCGATGATATCTCGAACGGAGGCCCGCATCGGTCCGGTCGGGTCGAAGTTTCGCATCACCCAGAGGAGAGCCGTTCCCATCCGATCGTAGAAGGCCCGCCGGCCATTGATGCCGTGCAGCGTGATGGTGGCGAGCTGGGCCTCCAGGACGACCTTCTTGCCTTCACATTCGAATTGAATGTCAGGAAATCGGCCGAAAGGGAACTCGAAGCGCATCTCGTCAGTCGGGCGTTCGTAAGCCCCCAGGGAAACCGAACCGACGTTTGGATCGTCCTCCGCAAGCCGCGCAAGCAAGGCAACCAGGTTCTTATGTGCCTCTCCTTCCTGCCGGCCATGGAAAATTCGCGCGTTGATCTGGTCGGGGGTCAGCTTCCTTTTGACTTCCAGCGGGCATTCATACGCCCCGCGGGGCAAGTGCGACCAAAAGTACCGCGCCCCATTGAAAACGGGAGCATGCGGATAAAGCTGCTGTCCACACGCCGGGCAGGTGAACTTTATCGGGCGACGTGTTCTCGTGCTGAGATGGGCAGTCGCCTGGAGGCGAACTGTCGAGCTTGGATCCTCCATCATCTCGGCGATGTCGGAGGCCGAGATCTTCACGTGGCGCTCGACGTCGATCGCGTAGGGAATGAGAAGCGGGCGCATCGGTGAATCCTGCCCTGAACGTGCTCTGGCGAATCAATGACCACGCAATTTGTGATGGCCATTTCACTTGCTGTGTCAGTGGTCGTCCACCAGCGTGGATCGCTCTGTGTCATGTATTTCTATCATTCTAGAAATACGAATTGACTCGATGTGGGACTCGCGCCAAACTCCCTTCATGGTCACGATCCAAAGCGCAGCCGCTCAACTCGAAGCCCTCGGCAATCCGACGCGGCTTTCGCTCTACCGTCTTCTCGTAAGAGCCGGCCACGACGGGCTATCTGTCGGACAGTGCCAACAACGACTTGAGGTCGCGGCCTCAACGCTTTCCCACCATGTGAAAGCGCTCGTCATCGTCGGGCTGATCAGCCAGGAGCGCGACGGTACGAGTCTCATCTGCCGCGCGAATTACGATCGGATGAATGCGCTCGTCGAGTTCCTCGTCGCCGAATGCTGCGTCGACAGCCAGTGCGGCTCCAACCAGAGCGCTGCGTGAATAGTCAGGCCTTCTATTTCAATATTTCTAGAACGACAGCAGGAAAGGAAGATGGCAGTGAAGAGCGTCGCTATCATCGGGGCAGGACCAGTTGGACTTGCTGCAGCTGCTCATGCGCTGGAGCGTGGCTTATCTCCCGTAGTCCTGGAGCGCGGTCCGGCGGCCGGGCATGCTATCCGGCAATGGGCACACGTCCCGATGTTCTCGCCCTGGGCCTTCAACGTCGATAAGGCGGCGGAGCGCCTCCTCGAGGTGTCGGGCTGGACGCGCCCCGATCCCGATCGTTATCCGACGGGTGGTGATCTGATTTCGCAGTACGTCGCCCCTCTAGCCGAACGACTGCGGGATCGGATCAAGCTCAATGCCGAGGTGATCTCGGTTTCCCGGGCAGGCTTCGACAAGGTCAAGACGGATGGCCGCGAGGCAGCGCCGCTGCTGGTGCGCTATCGCAACCGCGATACGCTCGCGAGCTTGGCCGTGGATGCCGTCATCGATGCGTCCGGAACCTGGTTCTCGCCGAACCCGGCTGGCGTCGGCGGTTTACCGGCGATCGGCGAGATCGAAGCGACCGAGCATATCGCTTACGGGATGCCGAACATCTCCGGAGCAGCCCGATCGCGCTATGCCGGCAGGCAGGTCGCCGTGCTCGGCGGAGGCCATTCGGCCATCGGCACCCTCATCGCGCTCTCCGAGCTTCAGGCCGAGAATCCCACAACCAAGATCACGTGGCTCTATCGGGGTCCGATCCTGGCGAAGGCATTCGGTGGCGGCGCCGCCGATCAGCTCTCCGCCCGCGGCGAACTCGGTCTCCAGATCGCGGATCTCGTTAAGCAAGGCCGCATCAGGACCCATACCGGCTTTCGTCTGGAACAAATCGAGCGCGATGCCTCCGGTTTGCGCCTGATCTCAAGCGACGAAAGCAAGCAGTCCGTCACCGTCGACGAACTCATCGTCGCGACCGGCTTCCGCCCGGAACTGGCTCTCCTGCGCGAGCTGCGCGTCGAGCTCGATCCGGCGCTCGAATGCCCGCCGAGCCTGGCGCCGTTGATCGACCCCAATGTCCACTCCTGCGGAACGGTGCGTCCTCACGGTGCCGCCGAGCTCGCCCATCCGGAACCTGGCTTCTACATCGCGGGCATGAAGTCCTATGGCCGAGCGCCGACCTTCCTGCTCGCGACGGGGCATGAGCAGGTCCGTTCGATCGTGGCTGAACTCGCCGGCGATCACGCCGCGGCCCGGCGCGTCGAGCTCGTCTTGCCGGAGACCGGTGTTTGCAGCGCGACGCCCGGTGGGCCGTCAGCTTCGACATCCAGCTGCTGCGGAGGTCCCGCGCCTGCGGCCGTCGATGCTTGCTGCGTCGATGACGCGGTTGCCAAGCAGTCCGGGAAGGTGGGATGCGGATGCTCGTCCAGCTCCCACGAAACCGCCCGCGAGACGGCCGAAGCCTGATGTCCAGCCTGTCGCTGCCTGTGCCCACTCCCACCGGAGGGCGTGGTCTCGCATTGATCACGGCGCTCGGCGTCACACAGGTCGCTGGTTATGGCGGCTTGTACTATGCCTTCGCCGTGCTGGCGCCGAAGATGACCGAGAGCTTCGGCTGGTCGCCCGAGTGGACATATGGCGGGTTCGCGGCCGGGCTGCTGATCGGCGGACTGATCGCGCCCGTCGCAGGGCGATTGATTGATCACTACGGCACCCGGCTGATGATGACCCTGGGTTCCGTACTTGCCGGCCTCTCGCTTCTCGGCTTGGCGGAAGCGCGTGGTCCGATCGGCTATGTCGCGGCCATGATCGCCCTGGAGGTTGTTTCGACCCTCGTCCTCTACGATGCGGCGTTCACGGCGCTGACGCAGTCACGCGGCCCAGGCGCAAGGCGCGCGATCAGCCAGCTGACATTGATCGGGGGCTTCGCATCGACACTGTTTTGGCCGTTGACGACTGCTCTGCTCAATTCCTTCGACTGGCGCGACATCTACCGAATCTACGCGGTCGTCCAGATGGCTCTGTGCGCGCCGCTGCATTGCCTGCTGCTCCCGGGTCCGGCCCGCCGTGCCGTGGACTCTGTGTCATCCACCAACAACGCCGATGCCGCACTCGCGGGCTACCTTGAGGGCAACGCCCGCCGCAATGCGTTCGCACTTCTGGCGCTGTCATTCTCGCTTCAAGGCTTCGTGGTATCGGCGATGTCAGTCCACATGCTGACAATGCTTCAGGGACTGGGGCTGAGCGCGGCTGTCGCTGTCGGCATCGGCGCGATGGTCGGTCCCTCCCAGGTTGCGGGGCGCCTGATCGAAATGTTGTTCGGAGCCTCGATCGACCCTGTCACGACCGCCTGGACCTCTGCGGCATTGATGCCGGTCGGGTTCGTTCTGCTGACCATCGGCGGTTCCGCGGCCGGGCTCGCGGGTCTGTTCGCCATTGCGTACGGCATCAGCATGGGCCTGAGCTCGATCGTGCGCGGGACGGTTCCCCTGAAGCTCTTCGGTCCCGTCGGGTATGGGGCGATGTTGGGCAAGCTTTCCGCACCCGGGCTGGTCGTCAAGGCCGCGGCGCCGCTCCTCTTCGCCATGCTGCTCGAACGGGCCGGTTTGATGCCGAGCACGTTGCTCCTGGTCGCCCTTTCCGGCCTGGCGGCGGCTGCGATGTACGTCCTGGCGCGCAAGCTGCGCTGAACTCCCTTCCGATTATCAAGGAGAACCTCATGCCATTGCGTGAGCTGACCGATATTTCCTCGCTTCCAGCCCTCAAGCCCGAATTCGCGATGAGGCGCCCCGCCGGTCTGCCCGATCCGCTCGGACACCCGCCGCGCATCCTGCTGCTCTACGGCTCCCTGCGCGAACGCTCCTTCTCTCGGCTCGCCGTCGAGGAAGCTGCGCGCCTTCTGACTCTGTTCGGAGCCGAGATCCGCATCTTTGATCCATCCACCCTCCCCCTTCCTGACCAGGTCAAAGGCGACGACCACCCGGCGGTTCGGGAATTGCGCGAGCACGCGCTCTGGTCGGAAGGTCAGGTCTGGTGCAGTCCCGAACGCCACGGGCAAATCACCGGCGTGATGAAAGCGCAGATCGATCATCTGCCGCTGGAGATGGGCGGCATGCGCCCGACCCAGGGACGGACACTGGCGGTGATGCAGGTTTCCGGCGGCTCCCAATCCTTCAATGCGGTCAACACGCTTCGCCTGCTCGGGCGCTGGATGCGGATGTTCACGATTCCCAACCAATCGAGCGTCGCAATGGCCTACAAGGAATTCGATGAGGCGGGGCGGATGAAGCCATCGTCCTACTACGACCGCATCGTCGACGTGATGGAGGAACTGGTCCGCTTCACCGTCTTGCTGCGGCCGCATGCGGAGACGCTGGTCGATCGCTATTCCGAGCGCAAGCAGAAGCAGATCGTCGCCGATCCGACTACGGACATGTCAGCCATCGCGATCGCTCACCAGCATCGCCGATCGGCCTGACAACGCCAAGCCAGCCGCCCAATTCGAAGGTCGCCCAGCTTGCGATACATCCATATATCCACTAACTTGGATACATGGAATCAGAGCAGAGCATTCTGGCGCTGGCGGCTCTCGCACAGCAGACCCGCCTCGACGTGTTTCGCTTGCTGGTGAAGCATGAGCCCGAAGGTCTGCCCGCGGGAGAAATAGCCCGCCGCCTTGCCGTGCCGCAAAACACCATGTCGTCGCACCTGGGCATCCTGGCCCGAGCCAAGCTGGTCCGAACCGAACGCCAGAGCCGCTCCATCATCTATCGAGCGGACCTGGAAGCGGTGCAGCACCTCGTCACCTTTCTGCTGAACGATTGCTGCGGCGGACGGACCGAGATCTGCGCTCCGGTGGTCGCGGCGCTCTCGGCTTGCTGCGCCTCCTCTTCGGCCGCGACCGAGATTGAGGAAAACGCCTAGACCCCTCCCCCGACCGGCTCTGCGCCTCTCGATAGGCGGTTCGCGCCTTGCCGCCGGAGCACGAAACCTCTGTGCCGGAGTCACTTCAGATGGACGTCGTCATCTACCACAACCCCGATTGCGGGACCTCACGGAACACGCTCGCAATGATCCGGAATGCTGGGGTCGAACCGCACGTCATCGAGTATCTGAAAACGCCGCCCTCACGCAGAATGGTGCGCGAACTCGTCGATCGCGCAGGTCTTTCGCTGCGCCAGGCACTACGCGAAAAGGGAACGCCTCACGCCGAGCTTGGCCTGGACGATCTCTCGCTCAGCGATGAAGCCCTGCTCGACGCGATCGAGGCCCACCCCATTCTCCTGAACCGCCCCTTCGTCGTGACGCCGAAGGGCGTCCGGCTGTGTCGCCCGTCCGAGCGGGTGCTCGACCTATTGCCGCCGCAGTACGGCGAGTTCCGCAAGGAAGACGGGGAGCTTGTCGTTGATTCATCCGGCCGTGTTCTCGCGGGAGCCTGAGAGCCATGTCGACCTTCGAACGTTACCTGACCCTCTGGGTCACCCTGTGCATCGTCGCGGGCATCGCGCTCGGCCACATTGCGCCCGGCGTCTTCCAGGCGATCGGCGCGGCTGAGATCGCCAAGGTCAACCTGCCGGTGGCGATTCTGATCTGGCTGATGATCGTGCCGATGCTGCTGAAGATCGATTTCGCGGCGCTCGGCGAAGTCGGGCGCCACTGGCGCGGCATCGGCGTCACCCTCTTCGTCAACTGGGCGGTCAAACCATTCTCGATGGCCGCACTCGGCTGGTTCTTCATCTCTTATCTGTTCCGGCCGTACCTGCCGGCGGATCAGATCAACAGCTACATCGCCGGCCTGATCATCCTCGCGGCGGCGCCCTGCACGGCGATGGTCTTCGTCTGGTCGAACCTGACGAAGGGCGAGCC
>CAMFHT010000130.1 GCA_945952245.1 uncultured Rhizobium sp.
GTTCCTGGCAGATGGAAAACCGCCACAAGACCATGAACCAGGGCAAGTATGATTTCGGCTTCGCCATCGACTGGATGCGCAAGGATCTCGACATCGTGCTGACCGAGGCCCGCCGCAATGGCGCCAAGCTGCCGGTGACCGCGCTGGTCGACCAGTTCTATGGCGACGTGCAGGCCATGGGCGGCAATCGCTGGGATACGTCCTCGCTCCTGGCGCGCCTCGAAAAATGACCCTAACGCCCTCCTCGACGGCTGACGAGCTGATCGCGCACCTGAAGAGCCTGCGCAACGAGGAGAACATTGCCGGCATGGCCCGTTTCGCCATCGTGACGGACCATGCGCTCGGCATCACGAACACCGAGTTGCGGGCCATCGCCCGCAAGATCAAGCGCAACCACGCGCGCGCACTGGCCCTCTGGCAAAGCGGCATCCGCGAGGCCAGGCTGCTTTCGGCCTATACGGAAGAGCTGGACAGGATCACTGCAGATCAGGCCCGCACCTATGCCGCCACCTTCAATTCCTGGGAGATGGTCGATGGCTGGGCGGATATCTTCGCCGGCGCGGGGCTCGGGCCTAAGCTCATTCCGGAGTTTGCGGCCGATGACAGGGAATTCGTCCGCCGCACCGCCTTCGCCATGATCGCCTGGAGCGCCGTTCACCTGAAGACGGCGCCGGACAGCCTCTTTCTCGGCTATCTCGACCTCGTGGAGACCCATGCGACGGACGACCGCAACTTCGTGAAGAAAGCCGTCAACTGGGCGCTGCGCAACATTGGCAAGCGCAACGCGACCTGCCATGCGGCAGCCCTCAAGCTCTCGGAGACGCTCTCGGCATCGACCGACAAGGCCAGCCGGTGGATCGGCAAGGATGCGGTACGGGAGCTGCGGGGGGATGTGGCTTTGCGGAAGGCCTACAAGACATAAGCCAAGAAATCAGTCTACTTCAAGAATGGAGACATCACTCTGGCAACGCGTTGATCGAGGGCCGATTTTCCGAGGCGATCGGTTTTCAATCGACCACCTGTCAACTCCAGCAAAAGTCGCGGACCCGTGTCCCATGAGTTATCGTAGATCTGCAAATGATCGCAGAATTTCGGGCATAATGCCAGGTTGTGCAAGGACTTCTCATATCGACGCAGGATGTGCGTCTCGGGTATGTCATGCCCTCCCTGCCTTACCCTTTGCTTGACGCGAAGCACATGCATTTCGGCAGTCTGCAGAACGACGAAGATGAGAAGCACGGCGTAGCCTTGCTTGCAGGCCTGCTTGATCAACCTCACGGACTGATGGCTGGACAGAGTTGTCTCGTAGACAAAATCTGATCGTGCTTCGATGAGCTGTTCAAGTTCTGCCAGGACAAGCCGTCCGGCAAAAATCCCGACTGCCTCGGGTGCCTCAGGTTTCAAACGCCGTGCGATATCGTCGGCATTCACAAAGGCACCTGAAAACCGAATGGTCTTGTAAATGGTCGATTTGCCACCACCGTTGGGACCGGCAAGAATCACGCATTCAGGCCTGCTACTCGGCGGCCACATTCCTGATCGTTCCGTCAAATACTGCCCGCACCCGGTCACCCTCCGGATGCTCCTCCACAATATGATTGGGGTCACCGCTATCAATAAAATATGCACTCGCGCCGGCCACGCGCGCTTTATCACGCGCAACCTGCCCTATCTTCTCAAATGCTTTGCGGTGCTTTTCCAGCTGTTTCAGTGCGCGCACGGCCTGGATCTCCGCCAACTCGTCATTCATGCTAATATAGACGAGAAAAGGGAGAAGTCACCCCCCTCAGTCCTCAGCCGACTTCACGTTGTCGATGCCCATGTAGTCCAGCGGCAGTTCGGTCGTGTACTTGATCTGCTCCATGGCGAAGGCGGAGGAGACGTCGCGGATTTCGATCTTGGCGATCAGGCGCTTGTAGAAGGCGTCGTAGGCGGCGATGTCGGGGACGACGACCCGGAGCAGGTAATCGACGTCGCCGCTCATGCGGTAGAACTCGACCACCTCAGGGAATTCGACCACCACTTCGGAGAAGCGCTTCAGCCATTCGATGGAATGCGCATTGGTGCGGATCGAGACGAAGACGGTGACCTTGGTGTTGACCTTGGCCGGGTCCAGCAGCGCCACGCGGCGGCGGATGACGCCGTCCTCTTCCATCTTCTGGATACGGCGCCAGCAGGGCGTGGTGGAAAGGCCCACCTTCTTGGCGAGATCCGCCACGGCAAGCGTGGAATCTTCCTGCAGAAGACGAAGTATCTTGCGATCGAGCCGATCCATCCCCAGTCCCTTTCCCGTGGCGGGGCCTGCGCTGTACATCCCTCGGTAGCGCATGCCCTCAGAAGAAGCCATTATGCTAAAGCACGAAAAATTCAAAGATCTTTTCGGTACCTTTTGTATTTTCGTTCCATCAGCGCGGCATTCGTAGAATAAAGATGCAAAGATGTCACGTGATAAGGTCATGAACCCGTTCGCGAAGGACCGGCAGCAGCTCGGCCTCGAACCAGGGATGGCGCTTCAGCCATCCCGTGTTCCGCCAGCTCGGATGCGGCAGCGGCAGAACGGGAATGCCCGAATTCGACTGGAGATGGGATCGCCAACGTTCGACGGTCTCCGTCACAGTGCCGATCTGCGATGCGCCGATATGCCATTTCTGCGCATAGCCGCCGATGGCCAGCACCAGTTCAACCTGCGGCATGGCATCGAGGGCCCGCCGACGCCACCGCGGGGCGCACTCCTTCCGCGGCGGCAGGTCGCTGCCCTTGGCGTCATAGCCGGGAAAGCAGAAACCCATGGGCACGATCGCAAAGCGGCTGGAATCGTAGAAGGTCTCTCGGTCGACAGCCAACCACTGCCTCAGCCGGTCGCCGGAGGCGTCGTTGAACGGCAGGCCGCTTTCATGCACGCGCAATCCCGGCGCCTGTCCCGCAATCAGCACCCTGGCCGTCGTCGACAGCACCGCCACCGGCCGCGGCTCGTGCGGGAGCCTGCGGGCCTCGCCACCCAGCGGCCGGTCGCGGCAGATGCGGCAGGCGGCGATCTCCGCCGCCAGCGCGTCCAGCTCTTCGCTCATTCGGCAGCAGGTCTCCTGAAGGCAGGACGCGCCGAGATGTCGGCATACCAGCGCTGGACGTTCACCAGCCCCTCCGGCATGTCGATCTTTGCCGGCTTCATGAAGCCAACCGTCACATAAGCGGTGATATCGGCAATGGAGAAGTTCTTGCCGGCAATGAATGGGCGGGTGGCAAGCTCCGCGTCGAGCAGTTTCAAGAAGTCCTGCGCCTTCGGCTTGTTCGCCTCGCCCCATTCCGGCACCTGCGGGTCTTCCCAGCCCTTCATGGAGGGGTGCAGATGCCGGAAGGCGGAGGCGACGGCGTAGAAGTAGTTGAGCTCTACACGGCGCTGCCACATCTCCACCAATGCCTTCTCCAGCGCGCCGGTGCCGAACAGCGGCGGCTCGGGATGCAGTTCCTCGAAATAGCGGCAGATGGCCACGGTCTCGGTCAGAACGGTCCCGTCGTCCAGTTCCAGGATCGGCAGGCGCTGCAGCGGGTTGAGGCGTGTCAGGGTTTCGGCCCTGTGCTCCAGCTTGCCCATGTCCACGGGCACGGTCTCGACCGTGATGCCCTTTTCCGCCAGGAACAGTGTTACCCGCCGCGGATTGGGCGCCCGGCCGCCGTCATAGAGTTTCATGCATTCCTCCCTGGTAATATCTCTGCATTGTTTCTTCAGTCGTCATCGAAAAGACTGGCCCGCTGCTCCTGCCGCTCCTCTGCGGGTGAAAGCGTGCGGTGCGCCTTCCGCCAATCCTCAGGGCGCTCGAAGGGGCCGGACCAGATACCCCGTCGCTCCGCCCTCGCCTCCGCTTCCTCATGCGTGTAGTCGCCATAGGCAACGGCAAAGCCGCCGCGCACCAGCGTCGCCCCCACGTCCTTGCCGCCGAGCGTGCAGCGCACCAGCCGACGGCGGTATTTGTCTGTCCCATGTGCCGAACAGACGGCATCCGTCGCCGCCATGGCCTGCAGCGCCTTGCGGGCGCTGACGCCACAGGCCCATTGCGAATCTCCACCGCCACAGCGCTGCTTCATCTCCGGCGCATCAATGCCGCGGAGCCTCATCCGCAGGCCTCCAATCGACAACGTGTCGCCGTCCACGGCGTGGAAAGGTCCGTTGAACACCGCGTCCGGCGCCTCCCGGCGCAAGCCGCCGATCGCGCCGATCAGCGCAATAATGACGACTGATATCAGGGACTTCCAGCCATACCTTCGGCGAAAGGGAAATCGGGTCATGGCTCGTTCCGGTGGCCCTGGCGGGTCTTACGAAAAATGGAAAACAAAAGGTTTCGGGAAGCATCTTCTTAAGGATTGGGACTTAATCTGTCCTAGCCTGTTTTGTTGTGTGTCGCCAAGGTTTCATGTCCCAGCAAGTGAGTTCATCGACCGACAAGATCATTGTCGACCGTTCCCGCGGCCATCGCAACCGCGCGGTGAACCGTGCCGTGCGGGCAACGCGTGAACGGCTGCAGCATGGCGAACATACCGGCCGCGCCTTCGACCGCGAACTGATGACCATGCACCTGGCGACGACGCTGCAGAGCGCGTCGATCACGCCCTATCTCATCGTCGCGATCACCATCATCGGTACCTATTTCAATGGCGACCTCCGGCTGATCGCCTGGGCGTTCCTGGCGCTCATCCTGCATGCGGGCAATACGCTGCTGTCGCGGGCAGCCGTGCGTCAGCAGATCACGTCTGAGAACGCCGAGCGCTGGCGGAGCTTTCTGCTGATCGGACAGATCGCCATAGGCTGTGGTTGGGCCTTCTTCAGCACCCAGACCTGCAACGCCTGCTCTCCCAGCAATTACTCGCTGTTCAAGGGGGCGGTCCTGCTGGTGGTGCTGTCCTACACGGCACTTTCCACCTTCATGCTGCGCCGGTCCGTACCGGTCACCTTCGCACCCGTCGTGGCGACGCTCGCGATCAGCGCATTCATAGGCGGCAATGTCTACGACATGGGCCTGCTCGCCATGCTCTGCGTCGCGATCGTGTTCTTCGTCATCGTCACCGACCGCATGTATCTCTCGAACATCAAGCTTCTGTCCTTCCAGTCGGAGAAGGACGACCTGATTGCCGAACTCGAGACCGCGAAATCCATGTCGGACGAAGCGCGCCGGCGGGCGGAAGAGGCAAACCTCGCCAAATCCCGCTTCCTTGCCTCCATGTCGCACGAACTGCGCACGCCCCTGAACGCGATCCTCGGCTTTTCGGAGGTGATCGCCACCGAGGTCATGGGGCCGCTCAACAATGCGACCTACAAGGAATACGTGAACGACATCCACCGCTCGGGCCAGCACCTCCTCAATCTCATCAACGAGATCCTCGACCTCTCCCGCATCGAGGCAGGGCGCTACGAGCTCCAGGAAGAGGCGGTGTCGCTGCTCGACATCGCCGAAGATTGCATCGGCATGGTGCAGCTTCGGGCGACCTCCAAGAACATCACCATATCCGAGACCTTCGAGGCCTCGCTGCCCGATGTCTGGGCCGATGAGAAATCGATCCGCCAGGTGGTGCTGAACCTGCTCTCGAACGCGGTGAAGTTCACGCCCCAGGGCGGCGAGATCCAGGTGAAGGCCGGCTGGACATCCACCGGCGGCCAGTATGTCGCCATCAAGGACAATGGCCCCGGTATTCCCGAGGACGAGATACCGGTCGTGCTCTCCGCCTTCGGTCAGGGTTCGATCGCCATCAAGAGCGCCGAACAGGGCACGGGCCTAGGCCTGCCGATCGTGCAGGCAATTCTCGCCAAGCATGACGGGCAGTTCATCCTGAAATCGAAGCTGCGCGAGGGGACCGAGGTGATCGCCATCCTGCCCGCAAAGCGCGTGCTGCAGACCGTACCCGCGGTATCGGATGCTCAGGCGGTGGAAAAGAAGAAGCGAAGCTTCGGCTGACGTTTTTCGTGTCTAGAAGATCCAGATGTCGCCGAGCGTATAGGCAATGTAGAGCACGTTCAGGATGATCACGCACATGCAGGCGAAGGAGCCGAGATCCTTGGCATGCTTGGCCGCCAGCGAATATTCGGGCGAGACCCGGTCGACGATCTCCTCGATCGCCGTATTGATCGCCTCGAAGGCGAAGAGAAGCAGCATCAGCCCGACATAGCCCAGCATTTGCCGGAAGCCCGCGCCGAGAAGCGGCAGCAGCACGAGGCCGGCAATGAAGGCGAGGCCCTCCTGGCGGAAGGCAGCCTCGTTCAGCAGCCGCTTCAGTCCGCCCAGCGAATAGCCGGCTGCCGCAAAGAAGTGGCGGATACCGGTCTGCTTCTCGAACCCATTCTCCATGTTCATCCCTTCGCGCGGCACTCTTTGGTGATGTCCAGAGCCGGGTTGTAGACCTTGGTCTGGATATCGAACAGTCCCAGCGTCGTGTGGAACCAATTGTCATGCGAATAGGGATTTGCAGCCTTTTGCGCAAGGCAGGCACGGTCGAGACCGTAGAGTTCGCCGAAACCTTTCGAGAACCATGCGATCATCGGCACATGGGTCTGCTCCTTGGGAGCGAAGGCGTAGGGAGCGCCATGCAGGAAGAGGCCGTTCTCGCCCAGCGATTCCCCATGATCGGAGACGTAGAGCATGGCGGTGTTCAGGTCCGTCCCATGCTTCTCCAGCGTCTTGATGACGGATGCGAGGAAGGCATCGGTTGCCAGAATGGAGTTGTCATAGGCGTTGCGAACTTCTTCCAGGCTGCACTTCGGCAGATCGGAAGTGCGGCAGTCGGGCTTGAACACCCGCTGGCTGTCATTGTAGCGGCGGAAATAGGACGGGCCGTGGCTGCCGATCTGGTGCAGGACGATGACCGTGTCCTTCTTCGTCGTGGCGAGCTCGTCGTCCAGCTTCTGCAGGAAGATCTCGTCACGGCACTCGTTCTCGGGGCAGAGCACCGGGTCCTTGCTGTCCATCAGCGGCGTGTAGGTGATGCGGTCGGCTGCGCCCTTGCTGCCCGTGTTATTGTCCCACCAGTGGCCATCGATACCAGCATATTTCAGCACGTCCAGCAGGCCTTCGGTGCTGCGGATATCCGACTCGCTGTAGTTCGCCCGGCCATAGACGGAATACATGCAGGGAACCGAGGTTGCCGTATCCGTGCCGCAGCTCGTGACGTTGGGATAGTTGATGATGTCCAGCTTCTCGAGTTCCGGGTTAGTCTTCCGTTCGTAGCCGTTCAGCGAGAAGTTCATCGCGCGGGCGGTCTCGCCGGTCACGAGAACGGTCACGACGGGACGCGGTGACGCGGAGATGACAGGACCACGCTTGGCATCCGTGCCGAGCGTCTTCATCTCAGTCGTATTGGTGATGTAGAAGCTCTTGCCATAGTTCCAGGCTGCCGAAATCGGCGCCACGGGGTTCAGCGTCTGCATCAGCAGGTTGTTGGAGCGGATCGTGACGATATAAGTGCCGATATGGGCATAGACCATCACGCCCGTGAGCACGAGCAAGGGCACCAGGATCTTGAGATTTCCGCGAACCTTCTGTCCCATCGGCTCATGCCGGATGCGAACCCACCAGAGAAGCACCACAGGCAGAAGGCCATAAAAGGCGAAATGGGTGAGAAAGCGTGCGCTCATGAGCGCACCGGCCTCGCGGGCATTCGTGGTCATGGCGCTGTCGATCATCTGTTCGTTGATGATCGTGCCGAAGGTATCCGTGAAATAGGATGCGCCTGCGGCGACGAGGATGAACAACGTCGCGAGCGGGCGGAACAGGTATTTGACCGAAAGCGTGATCAGCAGGCAGATGATCAGGAAGGAGATCGAGAGCGCAAAGCCGATGAAGGCGGAACTCCAGCCATCGAGCGCCTTGTAGGCCATGGGCCAGAAGGTGAAATTGCATGTGGCAAGCATCCACACGCCGACGAGAATGCTTGCAAGCCTGCTGCCGATTTCCGGCCGACGAAACCCGGTCATGTCAACCCCGTGATGCCCATCATGGAACACCCGCCTCGACCCGGTAGACCGGGCGGGCGGGCTGGTTCGTCGTGTAGCAGCAGCATTGCGGCCTATCTATGACAGCCCGCTTGGCTTCGCTCTCGGATCAATCCTTGTTGGACACGCCGGCGCTGGCGAAGGTGGCCATTCCGGAATGGCAGGCCGCAGCCGCCTTGACGATGCCGGCGGCAAGGGCTGCACCCGTGCCTTCGCCGAGCCGCATGCCGAGCGCCAGAAGCGGAGTCTTGCCGAGCTTCTCGATCGCCTTCAGGTGCCCCGGCTCACCGGAGACGTGGCCGATGAGGCAGTGGTCGAGCGCCGAAGGGTTCGCGGCCTTCAGCACGGCGGCAGCGGCAGTCGCGACGTACCCGTCGATCAGAACAGGGATCTTCTCTATGCGCGCGGCAAGAATGGCGCCGGCCATTGCCGCGATTTCGCGGCCGCCGAGGCGGCGCAGGATTTCGAGCGGATCGTTGAGGTGGTCCCTGTGGAAGGTTACGGCCGTCTCCACAGCGCGGATCTTCCGCTCCAGCACGTCGCCATGCGAGCCGGTACCGGGGCCGACCCATTCCTCCGCCGTGCCGCCGTAGAGCGCGAGGTTGATGGCAGCGGCGATGGTGGTGTTGCCGATACCCATTTCGCCGATGCAGAGGAGGTCCGTGCCACCAGCGATCGCTTCCATGCCGAAAGCCATGGTGGCGGCGCAGTCGCGCTCCGAAAGCGCGGCTTCGCAGGTGATATCGCCGGTGGGGATATCGAGCGCGAGGTCGAAGACCTTGAGGCCAAGGTCATAGGTTGCGCAGATCTGGTTGATGGCCGCCCCGCCCGAGGAGAAGTTCGCCACCATCTGCTTCGTCACCTCCGGCGGGAACGGCGTGATGCCGTGGCGGGTGACGCCGTGATTGCCGGCGAAGATCGCGACCAGCGGGCGCACCACGGCCGGCGAACGGCCCGTCCAGGCGGCGAGCCAGAAAGCGATTTCCTCGAGCCGTCCGAGCGCGCCCGGCGGCTTGGTCAGCTGGCTGTCACGGTCACGCGCGGCGGCGAGCGCCACCGGATTGGGTCCCGGCAGGTCGCGGATCAGGGTGCGGAAATCATCGAAAGGCAGACCGGACAGGCTCATGGAGCAGGCTTCCTTGTATTTTCGTCAGGAATGAGGTTTCTGTGGCCCGTTTCATAAAGAGAGTAGCGCCCTCTAACAACCGCAAAAGCGGCCTTCCCTGTCGCAAGACCAACCTGCCGGAGACGAGAACCCATGCAGCCCGTGGATTTCCTGACCGACATCGCCCGTTCGACCGGATTCCTCAGCCGGCTGCCGGTGCCGGGCCGTTTCTTCGACGGCGATGATGGGCGGATGGAGCGTACGCCCGCGGGCTTCGCGATTGCGGGGCTGATCGTCGCCGCCCTGCCCGCTCTTGCCCTCTGGGTCACCGGCAGCGGACACGGGCCCCTGCTGGCAGCAGTCATCGCGACTGGCCTGCTCGTCGCGCTCACGGGTGCACTGCACGAGGACGGGCTCGGCGACACCGCGGACGGGCTCGGCGGTGGACGGGACCGCGAGCGTGCGCTCGCCATCATGAAGGACAGCCGCATCGGTTCTTACGGCGCGCTGGCGCTGATGCTGTCGCTGCTGGTGCGGGTGACAGCCCTTACGGCGCTCGTCTCGGCGCAGTCCGCGGGTGTCGCGGCACTCGCGATGCTCGGCTCTGCAGCGCTCAGCCGCGGCGCCATGGTCTGGCATTGGCGGGCTCTCGCACCTGCGAAGCCGGACGGTGTCGCAGCCCGCGTCGGCCAGCCCGGGCAGGCGGCCTTGGTCCTTGCGCTTGGCTCCGGTCTCCTTGCCTTCCTCGTGCTGATCCTGCCGCACGTGTCGCTACTAAGGGTGGTTGCGGCGGTGCTTGCCGCGTTTCTGGCGGTTTCCGTCTTTAACATGAGAGTGAAATCCCGGCTTGGTGGCCATACGGGCGATACGATTGGTGCAACGCAGCAGATTTGTGATATGGTGCTCCTGTCCGCCCTTGCACTGACCGCCTGATCGCTCCATAGGCAGGCACCGGGCTCTGAAAGGCAACTCGGACCACAGGTATCGGTATCAATGGAATCACCCTGCATACTCATCTGCTCCATCGACATGAACACGGGCTATTGCTTCGGCTGTGGCCGGAC
>CAMFHT010000131.1 GCA_945952245.1 uncultured Rhizobium sp.
ATCATGCTGGTCGACCCCGCAGCTCTTCTGTCGGGCACGGAAATGGACCAGCTGGACAAGGTTGCCTGAGGGAAAAAGGACCCATGACTGCCGTTTTGATCGTCGATGACAGCGCGCTGATGCGAAAGCACCTGAGCACCCTGCTCAAGCAGGCCGGCATGGATGTGAGAACCGCCAACAATGGCCAGGACGCCGTGCAGGAAGTGCTGAACAACCCGCCCGACGTCATCACCCTCGATGTCAACATGCCGGAAATGGACGGGCTGACGGCCCTGTCGCAGATCATGGCGGCGCGGCCCACGCCCGTCGTCATGGTCTCCTCTCTCACCACGAAGGGCGCCATGTCGACGCTCGAAGCGCTGGCGATGGGAGCCGTCGATTTCATTGCGAAGCCCGGCGGCACGATCTCGCTCTCCATGGACGAGGTCGCCGTCGAACTGGTCGCCAAGGTGCAGGCAGCCTCGAAAGCCCGCATGAAGATGCGCCCGCCCTCGCTCGTGACGCGGGACGCAAGGCCGCTGCCGCGTGCCGCGCAAACGGCGCCGGCGTCGGCAGCACCCGTCGTTAAGGCGAAGCCGCGCCTCACGCAGAAGCCGGAAGGCGTCGTGATCATCGGCATCTCCACCGGCGGCCCGAAGACGCTGGAGGAGGTACTGCCGGCACTGCCCGGCGATCTCCGGTGGCCGGTGCTCGTCGCCCAGCACATGCCGGCGGCCTTTACCGGGCCGCTGTCGAACAGGCTCAACCAGCATTGTGCGCTGACCGTGCGGGAAGCCCAGCAATTCGAGCCGGTGGTTCCGGGTACCATCACCATCGCCAAGGGCGGAACCGATCTCGCGATCGGGGAGCGCAACGGCAAGCTGGTGCTGATCAACAAGCCGGAATCGCCGCGCCACAACTGGCATCCCTCCGTGGACGTGCTCGTCGCCTCTGCACTCGAAGTCTTCCCGGCAGACAGGATCATCGCCGTGCAGATGACCGGCATGGGCAGCGACGGCGCCGAGCAGATGGCGGAAGTGAAGCGCCAGGGCGGCCGCACCATTGCCGAGAGCGAGGACAGCTGCGTCGTCTTCGGCATGCCGCGCGAACTCATCGAACGGGGAGGGGCAAGCGTCGTTCTGCCCGCCCGTGCGGTGGCCAACAAGATCATAGACTGGCTCAGATAGGAGAGCGCCGATGCCGCTGAGAAAATCGAAGGCAGAAGACCTGGCGCAACCGCTGGATCAACCGGTCCTGACGCTGGAGGAAGCACTTGACCTGCTGGATGCGGACGATCCCGCCGTCCGCCAGTCGGTCGCCCGAAGCCTTGGCGGCGATCATCGTGCGATCGAGGCGCTTTGTGCACGCTTCATCGCGGAAACCGATCTGCCGACCCGGGAGGCGCTGGCCGTCTCGATCATCCGCACCGGCGGTGCCGTGGCGGTCGAGCGGCTGCTGCCGATCCTGTCCTCCGATGACGCGGCGCTGCGCAACACGGTCATAGAGATCCTGCAGGCGCTGCCGGCGGACGTCGCCCCTCACATGGAACGGCTGCTCGATCACGCCGATTCCGACGTGCGCATCTTCGCCGTCAACGTGCTGGAGGCGCTGCGCCATCCCAAGGTGGAGGACTGGCAGAATGCCGTCATTACCGCCGTTCGGCAGTACAATGTCGTCGGCACGGCGCTCGATCTCCTGGGCGAGGTGGGCACGGAGGCCGCCATGCCCGCGCTCGCACGCGTCACGACCCGGTTCGGCGACGAACCCTTCCTGCGGTTTGCAGCCGCCAATGCCGTCAAGCGGATCGGAGCCGGTCGCTGAATGTCAAATCCCGCAATCGCGCACGAAGACTTTCACAAGTTCCGGGAGTTCTTCTACCGGAAGACCGGCATCCTGTTCGAGGACAACAAGCGGTACTTCGTCGACAAGCGCCTGATCGAGCGCATGGAAGCGACCGGCAACGAGAACTTCCGCAGCTATTTCACCATGCTCCGCTTCCAGACCTCGAACGAGGAACTGCAGGCGCTGACCAATGCGATGACGGTCAACGAGACCTATTTCTTCCGCGAGTCCTATCAGTTCGACTGCCTGGTGAATTCCATGCTGGACGAGGTGGTGGACCGGAAGAAGGCCGGCGATCCCGTCCGCATCTGGTCGCTGCCCTGCTCGACGGGGGAGGAGCCCTATTCCATCGTGCTCTATCTCTTGGAGCACTGGGCGAAGCTCGACCGCTTCGACGTGGAGATCTTCGCCTCCGACATTGATACGGAAGTGCTGAAATCCGCCGCCCGCGGCATCTTCACGCCGCGTTCCGTGCAGCACGTGCCGCCGGCGCTTCTCAAGAAGTATTTCACCAAGCTCGCCAGCGGCAACTACAAGATCGATCCGGATCTCGCGGCGTCCATCGACTTCTCCCGCGTCAACCTGCTCGATCCGCTCGACACGCGACAGTTCCGCGAGATCGACGTCGTCTTCTGCCGCAACCTGCTGATCTACTTCGACGACACCTCCCGGCGTTCCGCCGCCGAGATCTTCTACAATGCCATGAGCCCGGGCGGTTTCATCTGCCTCGGCCATTCCGAATCCATGAGCCGGATTTCCGACCTGTTCAAGGTGCGGAAGTTCAAGGACGCGATCGTTTACCAGAAGCCACTGTGAGTTCGACCCATGAAATCCATTCTCATCATCGATGATGCCTCCACAGTGCGCCTCTACCACCGCTCCCTGCTGGAAGAGGCGGGCTTTGCGGTGGACGAAGCCATCAATGGCATCGAGGGCGTCGAGAAGGCGCTGTCCAAGACCTACGATCTCTTCGTGGTCGACGTGAACATGCCGAAGATGGATGGCTATGCCTTCCTGCGCGAGATCCGCAAGCGCAAGGAGATCCATCAGGCGCCCGCCGTCATGGTCTCGACCGAGGCGGAAGAGAAGGACCGCCAGCGGGCCTTCGCCGCCGGCGCCAATTTCTACCTCGTGAAGCCGACCAAGCCCAATGAACTGCTCGAAGTCGCAGCCCTGATGACCGGAGGGCATGCATGAGCCCTCTTCTGCAGCAGTTCATCACCGATTCCCACGACATCCTGGAGCGCATGAGCCAGGCCCTGCTGGCGCTGGAGAAGAACCCCGGCGACGAGGGCGTGATCGATGAACTGTTCCGCGCCGTCCACACGCTGAAGGGCAATTCCGGCCTGTTCGACATTCCGACCTTCACCCGTGTGGTTCACGCGGCGGAGGACCTGCTGGACAAGGTTCGCGACAAGGAACTCTCCATTGACAACGACCTGACGGACGAACTGCTGGAATCCATGGATTTCATCCAGCGCATGGTCGACATGGTGGAAGCTTCGGGCGCCATTCCCGACGACTTCACCGATGAGGCCGATGCGCGGATCGAACGGCTGAGAGCTCTCCTCCCGGAGAGCGACGGGCACGATCTCGTGTTCGAGGAACCCGCCGACCAGGTGCAGCCGCCGGACACGCTGGACTGGATTGCCCGCATTCCGGAAGCAGAGCGGCTGGACGCCTGCCTCGCCTCCGGTGGACACGCGCTTTCGGCAATCCGATACGTCCCGGAGCCTGAGTGCTTCTTCAAGGGCGAAGATCCGCTCCTGCTCCTGCGCAACCTCCCGGGCCGGCAGGCTTTCGTCATCAGCCCGATCGAGCCTTATTCTGCCCAAGCGGAGATCGACGTCTACCGCAGCAATTTCGAGCTGCAGGCGCTGAGCACGGCAAGCCCGGCCGAGATCCGTGACCATTTCCGTTACATGCCGGAACAGGTTGCGGTTTACGCGGTGCCGCCCACCGCGCTTGCGATTGCGGTCGGCGAGGACTTGTCCGACGACGGCCTGCGCGACGATTTCCTCGCCAATGCGGAAACGCTGCTCGCGAAGGGTGACGTTGCGCTTCTCGCGGTCGCCGCGGGCGCCGTGCTCGATCTGATCAGCCCGGACCTCAAGACCGCCTCCATGCTGCGCTTCATCCGGCAGCTGGCGCTGGCGGGGGCCGAAGTCCCGGTCCTCTCCGCGCTCGTGAAGGCACTTGCAACAGGCGAGGTACCCTCGCTGGACATCGCGGATGCTGCGGCCGAGTCTCTCCAGGATGCCGTGCCGCCAGCCGCGCCAGCACCACGGGTGAAGTCTGCCGGTGCGTCGGGTTTGGGCCGCAACACGCTGGCTGTTCAGATCGTCACCACCCAGAGACAGCTGCTCGATCTGCCCGTGCCGCCGGACCAGTGGGATGGCCGTCTGCTCGCCATCGGCAACACCCTGAGGTCGCTTCTGGCCGTTCAAGGCGGGTCGGAGGCGGTCGGGGCACTGGAAGCGGTGCTGGCCAACTGTGCGGAAGAGAGAAGCTTCCTCAGCCTCGCCTTTCATCTGGAGGCGCTGCTGCCCTCCGGTGATGACGATATCGAAGACCCCTCCGACAGTGGCGCCCTACCGGCTTCTGTTGCCGTGGCTGCAGTGCCCGTGCGCAGCGATGCGGCATCTGCCGACACGCTTGGCGATGCGCCGAAGGCTGCGGCCGAGCATGGCGACAAAAGCGCCCGCGTGCTGAAGGTACCACAGGAAAAGGTGGACCGGCTGATGGACCTGATCGGCGAGATGGTGGTGGCGAAGAACGCGCTTCCCTATCTCGCGACCAAGGCCGAGGAAGTCTACGGCTCGCGCGATCTCGCCCGCGAGATCAAGGCGCAGTTCGCCGTCATCAACCGCATTGCGGAGGACATGCAGGACGGCATCATGCAGGTGCGCATGCTGCCCATGAGCTCCGTCTTCCAGCGCTTCCCGCGCCTGGTGCGCGACGTCGCCCGACAGCTCGGCAAGCGGGTGCGGCTCGTGCTCGAGGGCGAGGAGGCGGAAGCCGACAAGCACATCGTGGAATCGCTCGGCGATCCCTTGATCCACATTCTCCGCAATAGCCTCGACCACGGTCTCGAAACGCCCGAGGCCCGCCGCGCCGCCGGCAAGCCGGAAGAGGGTCGCATCACGGTTCGCGCCAGCCAGGAAGGCGACCGCGTGCTGATCGAGATCGAGGATGACGGCAAGGGCATCGATCCTGCCGTGATCAAGCGCAAGGCCTTCGAGAAAGGGCTGATCGACGAGACACGCCTCGAAAGCATCTCCGACCAAGAGGCGATCCAGCTCGTCTTCGCCCCCGGTTTCTCGACCGCCGAGACCGTTTCCAACCTCTCCGGCCGCGGCGTCGGCATGGACGTGGTGAAGAACAGCCTCGAAAAGATCGGCGGCCAGGTGCGGCTGACGAGCGAGAAGGGCAGGGGCACACGCATTGCGCTGACACTGCCGCTCTCCGTCGCCGTCTCCAACGTGCTGATGGTCAAGATGAACGGCCAGCGCTTCGGCGTTCCCATGGACGTGGTGGTCGAGACGGTCCGCGTGCCGCGCGACGAGATCCATGTCATCAAGGGCCGCCGGGTATCGGTTCTGCGCGGGAAGATCGTGCCGCTCTTCGGGGCGGATGAGCTGCTGTCGCTGCCGGAAGCCCCGATTGCCAATGCGGAGGGCGAATATGCCGTGCTCGTCGTCCGCGTCGATGGCGCGACGGTCGGCATGATCGTCGATGGTTTCGCCCAGACGACGGACGTGATCCTGAAGCCGCTCGAAGGTCCGCTTTCCGGGCTCGCCGGCTTTGCCGGCAGCGCGCTCCTGGGCGATGGCAGCGTGCTTCTGGTGCTCGACATGAAGGAGCTGATGAATGGCGCTTAAGCTATCGAAATCCAAGGCCGAACTGACCGGCGAAGTGGTCGTGGACGATGCGGAGGCGCTCTACCAGTGGCTTGCCGCCAACCCCAAGGGCACTGTCTCCCTCGGAAAACTCACACACATGCATACGGCCGTGGTGCAGGCGCTTGCCGCTGCGCCGCGGCCCATCACCGCCATGCCGGCGGATCCCTTCCTGGCGGAGTGCCTTCGCCAGTTGACAGCCCAGCAGCAGGACAACTGACATGAAAAACATCTTCGTCGTCGATGACTCTCCTCTGATCGTTTCCTTCCTCAAGACGACTCTGGAAGGCGCAGGCTTCAAGGTGCAGAGCGCCGCGGATGGCGCCCAGGCGCTGGCCGCGCTGAAGGTCGCCGTCGCGAAGCCGGACCTGATCATCACCGACATCAACATGCCGAACATGAACGGGCTCGAGCTGATCAAGAATGCACGGCAGCTCTTCCGCTTCACGCCCATCCTGGCGCTGACGACGGAGAATCAGGCGGCCAAGCGCGACGAGGCGAAGAAGCTCGGCGCGACCGGCTGGCTGACGAAACCCGTGACCCCGGTTGACCTTCTGAAAGTCGTGAAGCACGTTCTGCCGAACTGACCGCGGAGAATCGCTGTCATCGGCCTGAACGAGGGAGAACGACCGGACGTGTCCGAGGAGAAGCTGATACCGCTCGACGAGGTCCTGCGGCACGCCTCGCTGACGCGCAATCTCATCCATGCCTGGGAACGCCGCTATGGCCTGAAACCCGCCGCCCGCGCACCGAACGGGCGGCGTTTCTATACGGCGGAGCAGGCGGAGCGGCTGAGGCTCCTGAAACGCGCCGCCGATGCCGGCTGGCGCATCGGCGAACTGGTCGAACTCTCCGACGATGCCCTGGCCGCCATGGCCGCGGCCGATGAACGGGAACAGGACGTCGGCGAGATCATCGATGCCGCTTCCGCCCTCGACACCGACCGGCTCGCCGCCCTCATCCGGGTGCGAAAGCGTGCCGAGGGAACGCGCGGCTGGCTGTTTGCGACCGTCATCCCGCTGCTTCGCCGCGTCGGCGATCTCTGGCAGCAGTCCCGCCTGCCGATTGCAGCCGAGCATCTGGTGTCACTGGCGCTGAAGCGCGTGCTCCTCGAGAGCCTTGAGGAGGCGGTGGTGGATGACACGGCACCCCGTGCGATTGCGACGACCTTCGAGGGCGAGCTGCACGAATTGGGCGCCGCGAGTGCCGCCCTTCTCGCGCGTCTCGAAGGTGTGGATGCCCGCTATCTCGGCCCCTGCCTGCCGATCGGGGAAATCGCCGCCGCCGCATCGCGGCTGAACGCGAGCCACGTGATGATCAGCTGCATTACGCTCGACCGTGCGGTGGCGGAGGCGCAGCTTGTGAAACTCCGGGCGCTGATGCCCCAAGGCATTTGCCTCGTCGTTGGCGGGGCAGTCGACCCGCATGCTTCGGATCTCGAAGGCCTCGTGCGGGCCGGAGGTCTTGCGGAGCTTCCGGATATTCTGGCCACGAGCCGGAGCGGGCAATCGAAAATTATTAATGAACCATAAATAATCTCGTTAATTGCATCCAATGGCCGTTGTTAGAATCGAGCAACTGCAAATACCTCTCTTACAGATTGCATTAATCGATCTTAGGCGGGCGTCGTAAGGGCGCCTCCCCCCGCGATCGGTGACAGCGATCCTGTATATCAAGTGGACCGCACATGATGGGCGGATCCGTGAAGACGGAGAGGGTTTGTGACTTCAAGTTTCGTGCAAGTGTCATGGCCGGGATCACTGCGATCGCCGGTGCGTGTGCTGAGAGCCGTTGCCACGGCTATTGCTGCATTCTTCCTTACTTTTACCACGATGGCGGCCCCGGCCATGGCGGCCGTCTGCCAACAGCAGTTCGGCTACGGGCAGAATGCTAGCGCCGGCATGTTGGATCTGGGGGGTGTCATACTGTCGGCCGGCGAAACCGTAACGGTCACGTCGACGAGCGGCTTCGTGCGGTTCGGATATACGACGGGCGGCATGTATAACTACAGCTTCCATGCGAGCCCCTACACGTTCACCGCTCCCACGAATGGTCCGTTCTATCTGATCACATACAACGTCGATGCTGCAAACGCCCTGACCTGGAGCGGCACCGCCGGTATGAGTTGCACCTATCTCGTACCGCAGCCTGCGATCTCCGGTGTCTCGCCGTCGAACGGCCTGATCTCCGGCGGCACGTCGGTGACGATCAACGGCACGGGCTTTTCCAATGCGAGTGCCGTGACCTTCGGTGTGTCACCGGCGAGCTATACCGTTGTCAGCGATACGGTCATCACGGCCACCGCGCCCGCCCATGCTGCGGGACAGGTGGATGTCTCTGTCACAACACCCGGCGGTTCCAATACCTCCAATCACGCCTTCACCTATGTCGCGCCACCCGCGGTAACATATGCCTTCTCTCCCGCAGCGGGTGCCTTGCCGCAGGCCATGGTGGGCGAGGAGTACAGCCAGACGATCAGCGCCAGCGGCGGAAGCGGCAACCTCACCTACCATATCGCGTCCGGTTCCCTGCCGCAGGGCCTTTCGCTCAATTCATCGACGGGCGAAATCGCGGGGCGGGTGGATGCAAGCGTTGCTCCGGGCACCTTCACCTTCATCGTCGAAGTAGCCGACGGCAATGCTTCCACGGGAACGGCGTCCTACACGCTCCTCCTCGCGCCGCGTGCGGTTACCGTGACGAACCAGTCCGTCAGCGTACCGGTCGGATCGACGCCTCCCAACATCAACCTCGGCCGCGGCGCCACCGGCGGACCGTTCAATTCGGCTGAGGTGACCTTTGTCGAGCCGCCTAGTGCGGGCCGGGTCGAGATCGTCCGCGGTGAGGTAGCCTCTGTCGCGCCGGTCGCGCCGACGGGATGGTATCTGAAGTTCACGCCGAACAAGGACTACAACGGCCAGGCCCGTGTCGGTTTCCGCCTGACGAGCGGCCTCGGTGTGTCCAACACCGGCGTCGTGACCTACACCCTCATGGCCGATGCCGCGAAGGTGGCCTCGGAGACCGATTTCCTGGTGCGCAACTTCGTGCGGACCCGCCAGAACCTGATTGCCTCTACGATCAGGGTTCCGGGCCTCCTCGAGCGCCGGCAGGTCATGTCTTCGACCGAACCCGTCACGCTCGACCTTTCGCCGAGCGGGCAGGGGCTGACGGCCCATGTCTCGACCAGCCTCTCGCAAATGAACGCGGCTGCGAGCCAGGGCGAGGCAGGCGCAGAACCCCAGCCGTTCAACGTCTGGGTGGACGCCACCTTCCTCGCGCACAACGACAAGGACGTGAACGGCAGCCGCTGGGGAAGTTTCGGCCTCTTCAGCCTGGGAGCCGACTATCTGGTGAGCGACAAGGCGCTGGTCGGGCTTTCCTTCCACTACGATCACATGACCGATCCGACCGACGCGGATGCGGAACTGAAGGGCAATGGCTGGCTCGCCGGCCCGTATGCCTCGTTGGAAATCGGCAAGGGCGTGTTCTGGGATGCGAGCATTCTCTATGGCGGCTCGGACAACAGCTTCGACGGTCGGTTCTGGGACGGCGACTTCACCTCGAAGCGCTGGCTGGCCGATACCTCGATCGTGGGCCAGTGGATGCTTGATCAGGATACGGTGCTGACGCCGAAGCTCCGGGCTTTGTATTTCTCGGAGACGGTTGATGATTATTCGATCCACGATGCCAATGCCAACAGGATCGGCATCAAGGGCTTCGACCAGGAGCAGCTGCGCATCAGCCTCGGCGCCGAGATCGCTCGGAACTTCACGCTGGAGAACGAGGCGACACTGACGCCGAAGGTTGGGGTGACGGGCGGCTATTCGGCGCTTGATGGCTCCGGCAGCTTTGCCTCCGTCAGCGCCGGACTCTCGCTTCAGGCATCCAACATGTGGACGCTGGATTCGGCCATCCTCTTCAACGTCGAGGGTGATGGCGGCAAGTCTGCCGGTGCAAGGATCGGCGCACGCCGGGCGTTCTGATCCACTGTTCCTGAAAAAGATGTGGCCGCATCCCCCGGATGCGGCCACACGTCGTTCTGGGTTTCGTCGTCTTCACGCCGCCACGGGCATGAGCTTGTCGACGATGCGGCGCAGTTCCTCGGGCTTCACCGGCTTGACCAGCCAGCCGGTCGCGCCGGCGCGCTTGGCTTCTTCCTTCCGCGCCATCTGCGATTCCGTCGAAACCAGCACGATCGGCGTGAAGCGCAGCCGCGTGCGCACCGCCTTGGTCAGCTCGATGCCATTCATGTTCGGCATGTTGAGATCGGTGAGAATCAGATCGGGCCGGAGGCCGGCCTCGATGCGCGCCAGCGCCGCCGCGCCGTCCTCGCAGATCTCGACCTGAAAACGTCCGGCTTCCAGCGTCGTCTTCAGCGACCACTGGATCAGTTTGGAATCATCGACGACG
>CAMFHT010000132.1 GCA_945952245.1 uncultured Rhizobium sp.
CAGACGACATAGAAGGCATAGCCGGTCCTCAGCACGTGATTGCCGACCGGCACCAGCGCGCCGGAGCGCATCTGCGGCGCGATCAGGTGTTCCCAGCCGAGGCCGATGCCTTCGCCGGCCAGCACCGCCTGGATCACCAGCACGTAATCATTGATCGAGAGCCGCTGGCCGCGCGGCTGATAGCTCAGCCCTGCGCTCCGGAACCATTCCGGCCAGTCGCAGGCCCGGCGGACGGGCTCTTCGAGATCGATCAGCCGGAAGCGGGTGAGATCAACAGGCGTTTCCGGAAAGCCATGCGCCTCGATGAAGGCGGGGCTTGCGACCGCGTTGATGACTTCCGCTGCGATCGGTGCCGCATGATAGCGCGGCCACATGGCCGGCGTGCCGCCGCGGATGCCGAGCGGGATGGGCTCCTCGTCGAGATCGAGATCGCGCACGCTCGTCTGGATGCGCAGGTCGATGTCGGGCAGGTCGGCGCGCAGCTGCTGCAGCCGGGGCAGCATCCACATCGAGGCGAAGGCGGTCGAAGCGGCGAGCGTCACGTTCACCTCGCGGCCTTTGGCGCGAATGTCCTCCGCCGATTTCTCGATGCGCGCGAGCCCGGAAGAGACGTCCGCATGGAAGCGCTCCCCGGCCTCCGTCAACTCAACGGCCCGGTGCAGCCGGTGGAAGAGCGGCACGCCGAGCTGGTCCTCAAGCGCCCTGACCGCATAGGAAACGGCGGCCTGCGACATGCCGAGCTCCTCCGCCGCGCGCGTGAAATTCTCGTGCCGGCCCGCCGCCTCGAACACGATCAGGCTGGTGGCGGAGGGGAGGAGACGGCGGAAACTGTTCATCGAAGTCATGTTCCTTGCAATAAGCCCAGCTTATCGAAAGGCTGGAAAAATACCAGCGTTACAGAAGGCTTGCCTGCAGATAGGTTGAGAGCAATCGTACTGCATGGGAGAATGACATGACGCTGATCGAGGAAAAGGCCCCCGCCACCGAGCGCCGCAGCCGCGGCAACCGCCGCCAGCAGGGGGCAAAGCCCGTAGGCGTTCCCTACATCGTCAGGAACATTCCGACCTATGACATCCTGTCGGAAGAAAACCTCGTGAAGATCGAGAAGACGGCCGACCGGATCCTCGCCGAGGTCGGTATCGAATTCCGCGACGATCCGGCAGCGCTCGATCTCTGGCGGAAGGCCGGCGCAAAAGTGGACGGGGTGAAGGTGACCTTCGAGCCCGGCATGCTCACGGAGATCCTGAAGTCCGCGCCGCAGGAGTTCACCCAGCACGCCCGCAATCCCGCCAACAACGTAGTGATCGGCGGCAAGAACGTGGTCTTCGCGCCGTCCTATGGTTCGCCCTTCGTGATGGATCTCGACAAGGGGCGCCGCTACGGCACGCTCGAGGACTTCCAGAACCTCATCAAGCTTGGCCAGTCGAGCCCCTGGCTTCACCATTCCGGCGGCACGATCTGCGAGCCGGTGGACGTGCCGGTCAACAAGCGCCACCTCGACATGGTCTACAGCCACATGACGCTGTCCGACCGCTGCTACATGGGCTCGGTGACGCATGAAACGCGGGCCGAGGAAAACATCGAGATGTCGCGCATCCTGTTCGGCGCGGATTTCGTCGATCAGAACTGCGTCATCCTCGGCAATGTGAACGTGAATTCGCCGCTCGTCTGGGATGGCACCATGACGACGGTGCTGCGCGCCTATGCCCGCGCCAACCAGGCCGCGGTCATCGTCCCGTTCATCCTCGGCGGGGCCATGGGTCCGGTCACTAGTGCCGGGGCCATTGCCCAGTCCTTTGCGGAAACGCTGGCGGGCTGCGCGCTCACGCAGCTGGAGCGGAAGGGCGCGCCGGTGATCTTCGGCAACTTCCTCTCCTCCATGTCGCTGCGCTCGGGTTCACCCACCTTCGGTACGCCGGAGCCGGCGATCGGCTCCATGGTCATCGGCCAGCTCGCGCGCCGCGCCAAGCTGCCACTCCGCTGCGCCGGCAATTTCTCGAATTCCAAGCTGCCGGACGGACAGGCCATGCAGGAAGGGCTGATGTCCATGCTGTCGGCCATCCACTGCGGCGCAAACTTCATCCTGCATTCGGCAGGCTTCCTCGACGGCCTGCTCTCCATGTCCTACGAGAAGTTCGTGATGGACACCGATCTTTGCGGCGCGCTCCATTCCTACCTCAAGGGTGTCGAGGTGGACGACAACACGCTCGCCATGGACGCCTTCCTCGAAGTCGGCCCCGGCAGCCACTTCCTGGGCTCGGCCCACACCATGCGTAACTACACCACCGCCTTCTGGGACTCCGCGCTTTCCGACAACGAACCCTTCGAGAAGTGGAGCACCGAAGGCGGCTCCACCGACATCGCCACCCGCGCCAACCGCGAATGGAAGAAGCGCCTCGCGGAATTCGAGGCGCCTAAGCTCGATCAGGCGAAGGACGAGGAGCTGAAGGACTACGTGGAGCGGAAGAAGCAGGGACGGGCGGACGCCTGGTATTGAGGGAGCCACGAGTCTCCTCTCCCCAGCGGGGAGAGGATGCCGGCAGGCAGGTGAGGGGGCCGCTTGCTGGCGGGCAGAAATTTCCGCGCAAATAAAGACTTTCCTCCGCACCCGGAGCCCCCTCATCCGGCTGCCGCCACCTTCTCCCCGCTGGGGAGAAGGGGTATGCCGACGCCAAACGCACAAAATAAAAGCGGCGGTGCCGGGGGAGACACCGCCGCATTCGCCGAAAATGGAGGGGGGACCTTCCCAATTCTACCTGATGTCTAGCCGGGGGCGGTGCTGACAGAAGGTAACGCCTGGGAGGATTTCCGGCGAATCTCCTTGATTACTGCTGCGTCGTGGTGCCGGCTGCCGGATCGGCAGGGGCTGCCGGGGCAGGGGTCATGGCGCCACCCTGGGTGTCCGTGTTCGGGACGGTGCCGGTGGTATCATTGGCCGGAGCCATGGTGTCGGACGCGGTGTGAGTCTGGTCCAGCGTCTTGAACTCGGGCGCGTTCTTCAGCGTGTCCGCGGTCTCGTTGGTGGTGAGCTTCAGGTCCGTACCGTCTTCCTTCTGGGAAGCCATGATGTTGGACATGGGCACGGCCACGTTCTTTTCGCCGATGCCGAGGAAGCCGCCGACGCCGACCACTGCGGCAACGACGCCGCCGTTCTTCTCGATGATCAGGTCGTTGATGTCACCAATGCTCTCGTTCTTGGCATTGTAGACGGTCGAGCCGATGTATTCATTCGCGCTGAGCTGGTTCTCGCCCTGTTCGGTGAGATAGGTCGAGGCGGTTTCCTGCGTGTCCGTCGAATTGGTCGAGGACGCTGCCGAATTCGTAGCCGGCGCGGTGCCGGTTGCGGCCGGTGCGTTCGGGTCCGTCGTGGTCATGGGGGCAGTGCCGGTCGCGTTGTTCTGCTGGGTCGTCGCATCCTGTGCGTGAGCGCCAGCAGCGACCATGAGGAAGGTGCTTGCGGCGGCGACTGTAAAGAACTTCTTGATCATGTTGGATCTGCCTTTCTGTTTCGTTTGCCGGCAGCGTCCATCTCCCTCTGGTGGAGGGCGTTCGCTCCCGGCTTGCGTCCATAAAACGGGCAGGAGCGAACTTGGTTCCCACAAAAAGAAACCGGCGCGGAGGATTTTCGCGCGCCGGTTCGAGACCTGTCAGGAGATGGAAGAACTCGTGGCCTAGAGCCTGAACACCGGCTCCGCAACGCCCTTCACGGACACGCCGAGTTCGTAGATCCGGCCTTCCTCTTCCGCCCGGTCCGCCGGCATGCCTTCGTATGCCGAGGTTACCAGCAGGCGGTCGAGGTTCGCGCCTATGAAAGCCGGGCAGGAGGTCTGCTTCGCGGGCAGCGCGTAGCGCCCGACGAGCCGGCCGGCGGGATCGAACCGGTCGACACGGCCGAGGCCCCAATGGGCGTTCCAGACATGGCCGTCCGCATCGCAGACGGAGCCGTCCATGCCGCCCTCTTCGCCGGAGCCGTCGACGAAGAGCGCGGGTTTTCCCGTCGGCAGGCCGGTCGCGGGGTCGAGCGGCACCTTCCAGTAATGGTTGATGGCGGTATCCACCCAATAACCCGTGGCGCCATCCGGGGAGAAGCAGATGCCGTTGGGAATGCTGACGTTCTCGTAAAGCACGGTCACGGTCGAGCCCGCGACGTGATAGATCTTGCCGGCGCCGTCCTCTGCCTTCTTGCCCATGGTGCCGATCCAGAGCGCGCCGGACGGGTGGACGCGGCCATCGTTCGAGCGGGTGCCCGGCTTGTCGGCCTCGAGCGGCAGATGCAGCGTCAGCGCACCGGTCTTGGCGTCGCGGATATGGAGACCATCCTCGGCGGCGAGAAGCTGGCGTTCGTCATCGATGCGGGCGAGAACGCTCGCCATGACCGGCAGGGCATGGACGCGCTTCGTGCCGGTTTCGAGATGGAGCTCGTGCAGCTGCTTTTCGAGGATGCTGAACCACCAGGCCGTGCCGGTAACCGCGTCATAGGTCGGGCCTTCGCCGAGAAGATGCTGGTTCCGGCAGAGCACGCGGCCGGAAAAGGGAGTGGTCTCGGTCATCGGCATCATCCTCTGGCGGCGATTGCGGCATCATAGGCGGCGAGCGTGCGGCGGGCGCGTTCGCCCACTTCCGCGGCGGAAAGGCCGGGCTTGTAGAGGCTGGAGCCGAGGCCGAAGGCGGAAATGCCGGCATCGACATAGTCGCCGAAGTTCGCATCCGACACGCCGCCCACGGCCGCGATCAGAAGCTCCGGCGGCAGCACGGCGCGGATGGCGTTGATGCCGGAGGGGCCGAGCACGCTTGCGGGAAAGAATTTCAGGCCCGTCGCGCCGGCGCGGGCTGCGGCGAGCGCTTCCGTGGGCGTGAAGACGCCCGGAAGCGTGACCATGCCCTTGGCGGCTGCGGCCTCGATCACGGGCACATCCACGTTCGGGCTCACGAACAGGCGTCCGCCGGCGTCGTCAAGGCGCTGGACGTCCTCGACCGTCAGCACGGTGCCGGCGCCGATCAGGCAGTTCTCCGGCGCGAGCTTCGCCGCCGTCTCGATGGAGCGGAACGGGTCCGGGGAGTTCAGCGGGATCTCGATCGCGGTGAAGCCTGCTTCGATCAGCGTGCCGACGACGCCTGCGGTTTCCTCCGGCTTCAGGCCGCGGAGGATCGCGACGAGCGGGTAGCGCATGGCGGGGAAGGGAATGCGGGTCATGGGGTTAGTCCTTGCTGCTGAGCCAGAGGCCGCGTGCGGCGCGGGCAAGGCCCCGCTTCACGGCGGTTTCGGCATCGGTGATCCGATAGGGGCGGGAAAGGGCGGAAAGCGCCTCGCCATAGAGCTCGCCGAGACGGCCCGAAACGATGAGGCTGATCGTGCCCTGCCAGGCGCTCGCCGCATCGCCGCCTGCGCCCGCGATCTCTAGGCCGATCAGTGTGCCGGAAAGCCGGGCGCGGGAGATGTCGGCGGTGGCGCCTTCGAGAAGCTGCCCGGCACGGATCTGGAAGATAAGGTTCGTCGCGCGGCCCGGCGCCGTCACCACCTTGGAGACGGCAGTGCGATAGGCCGCCATGTCCATGCCCTCAGGCCCTGCGAGCGAATGGGCGATGAGCGACTGCTTCGAGATCAGGTCGAAGAGCTCGCCCGTCATGTAGGTCGAGAATTCGGTGACGGTCGCGCCATCGAGCTTCACCCACTTGGAATGGGTGCCGGGCATGCAGGCGAGGTGCTCGCCTGCGCCCAGATCCGCAAGGGCGCCGAGAAGCTGCGTTTCCTCGCCGCGCATCACGTCCGGATGGGCGGGGTCGCGATTGGCAAGGCCCGGCAGAATGCGGATGTCGCGGCCTTCGCCCGGCACGCGGACGGCGCCGGAGAGGACCGCATCGAGAAGCGCCGGCACGGTGACGTAGCCCGCCTCCACCCAGCCCTGCCGCGCCCCCGCCATGCCGCAGATGATGACGGGAAGGTCGGAGGCCGCGCCGAGCGCCGAGAGGTGGCTCTTCAGGATCTTCGGAAAGCCGCAGGCGGCAGACGCCATGGCCATGCCCTCGTCGCTGCGGCGTTCCTCGAGCACGTCGCCGCCGGCATTCATCAGCCAGAGCCTAAAACTGCTCGTGCCCCAGTCCACGGCGGCAAAGGCCGGCCTCTTGTCGGAATTCATCAGAAAACACCTCCGTCGGCGATGATGGATTGCGCCGTGATGGCGCCGGATGCGGAAGAGGCGAGGAACAGGCATGGCCCCACCATGTCCTCCGCGACGAGAACGCGCTTGAGGCACTGGCGCGCCACCATGGCGGCCATGCCTTCCTCGGTCAGCCAGAGCTCCTTCTGCCGCTCGGTCACGATCATGCCGGGCAGGAGCGCGTTGACGCGGATGCCTTCGGGCCCCAGCCGTCCGGCAAGGCTCTTGGTGAGCCCGATGATCCCGGCCTTCGCCGCGGCATAGGAGGGGAGGTCCGGCATGTTGAGGAGATAGGCGATCGAGGAGAGGTTGACGATGGCGCCCGACCCTGCCTCGCGCAGCGCAGGCGCTGCCGCCTGCACGCAGAAGAACATCTGGCGGAGATTGATCGCCTGGTTGTGATCCCAATAGGCCTCGTTGACGTCGTCGAGATCATGCCGGTCATCCCAGCCGGCATTGTTGACCAGCACCTTCAGTCCGCCGAGCCCGTCGACGGCAGCCTGCATGGCCTCCTTCAGCGCCTCGACATCGGCAAGATCGACCGCGTGGAACCCAACGGCGTGACGGGCGGTTGCGGAAAGAGAGGCCGCCAGTGCCTCGCCAGCCGGAACGTCCCGATCCAGGAAGGCGACCTTGGCGCCCTGCGCCGCAAAGGCTTCGACGAGCGCCGCCCCGATGCCGGATGCACCGCCGGTGACAATGACACCGGCATCGCGGAGATCATTATAAAGAGCAGAGGCGGGCGTCATGATGCTCCTGTTCCATTATTCGGAACTCGATTTGACTATGTGGAATTATTGGGGTAGGGATCGGGGAAGTCAAGCTCGGCATTAGAGTGAGCATGAACCATGACCCCCACCAGCACCACCCGCGATACCGGCACGCTCGGCAAGCTAATGCGGCTTCTCGATCTCGTTTCGACGGCCGAGGAGCCGTTGCGGTTCAGCGACATACTGCAAAGGACCGGCGAGCCGCGCGGCACGGTGCATCGCCAGCTCGGCCATCTCCTTGAAGAGGGCCTGCTGGAGCAGGGCAGGGACCTCTGCTACCGCCCGGGCCTGCGATTGCTGATGCTCGCCTCGAATGCCTGGTCCCGCAACGAATTTCGCGCCATCGCAGCACCTTACCTGCAAGAGCTGCATGCGGCGACCGGCGAGACGGTGCATCTCGGCGTCCTCAGCGGCAATGGCGTGATCTATCTCGACAAGGTGGAGAGCCGGCAGTCGGTTCGCATGCATTCGCAGATCGGCCGCGCCTCGCCCGTACATTGCACCGGCATCGGCAAGGCGGCCCTCTCTGCGCTTCCCCCGGAAACGGCGCGGGAGATCATCGCCACGCTCGACCTCAAGCGCTTCACGGACACCACCATCACCGACCAGGACTTGCTTCGGCAAGAGATCGCAACGATCCGCCGCGAGGGGCATGCCTTCGACCGGGAAGAGCACGAGGCCGGGATCCGCTGCGTCGCCGCGCCGATTGCCGGAGCCGACCAGGTGTCTGCGGGCGGGGTTTCCGTCACCGCACCGGCCTTCCGGGCGGGCGAGGCGGAGCTTGCTGTCTGGGCACCGCTGGTCCGCGATGCAGCAGCCCGCATCAGCGGCGAACTCGCAGCCCGGCTCGGCCCCCGTCGCTCCGGGCTCAGCGAAGCGCACTAAACTTTATGGTGAAAAATTATATGTAAATTCTACCAATATTAACGCATCCCGCGAATTTGGTAGGTCTCGACCGTGCAGCAGGATCATGCGCCTTCGTCCCACTTGACGAAACGCAAGATGGGAAAATGAGTTTCCTGCTTCGGCTCTGGCGCACAGTGACAGGCAATAGCTTGTCGGTCCGGAAAAGTAATCTATACCCGTTTTCATCAGGTTTGTCTTATCCAGTGTCAGGCAGATCTTTTCAAAGACACGATTATTGGTATTATAGAATTACAGTTCCCGCGCATTTATGGTCTTGTTTGCTCTCCGACCCCCGCACCGGCAAGTGAAGAGATTTCTCTCGGACGAAAAAGATACAATTAGCAATGGAAGCAATCTCGACCCTCCAACCTTTGGAAAAATGCAATCGGCTTTTGGCGGAAATCGGGAGTTTCAAGTCGCAGTTCGACGTCTTCCGTTTCATGAAAAGAGTGGCTGAAACCTTCGGAGCGCGGGCCTTCATGGTCATGACGCTGCCGTCGCGTACCTCGCAGTCTCTCGCCGGCAATTCCGTCATCACCAACTGGCCGCCGGACATGATCGCCTTCTACGACCGCGAGGGGATGCTGACGTCGAGCCCGGTGATCGAGCGGCTGCGCAAGTCCACCAAACCCTTCACCTACGATGTTTCCGTGGTCGAGGATGGTCGCCTGCAAGGTGCCGTTTCGCTCTTTCGCAGGTTCCAGATGGACCGCGGCGCCTATTTTCCCGTGCACGATTCGCTCGGACAGCGCGGCTCCATCTCGCTCTCCGGCGACCGCGAGCCTTTCTCGACCGAGGAAATGGCGGCACTCTCCTATCTCTTCATCCATGTCTTCGACAGCCTGTCGGCGCTGCGCGAGCAGGACCGCAAGCCGAACGAGACGCTGACCGACCGCGAGATCGACTGTCTCACCTGGACCGCCGCCGGCAAGACCAGCGCGGAGATTGCCGAAATCCTCACGCTCTCGGAGCACACGGTCAATCATTACCTCAATCGTGCAACCAAGAAGCTCGATACCGTCAACCGCACGCAAGCGGTTGTAAAAGCGATGAAAACCGGTTTGATAAAATAATCTGCTCCATTTTCGCCGAGAGCCGAAAATAAGCGTTTGACTTGGCGCGAAATCGTGCTTTTCTACACCCATGTCCAGAGGGGACTGCCGACGAGCAAAGAACATCCATCAAGGATGTCGTGGTCAAAGATCGCCGCGCCTGCGAGGAACGCCATCAAGGCTAGATCCCGCGGCGCGGCGATCTTTTTCCAGGATCACCCCCTGCGGCATTTGCCGCTACTCCGTTATTTCGAAAGCATTTGATGTCCTCTTCCGGCTCTCCTATATCGGGGCCTGAACCCGGCTGCGGCGCGGCCTGGCAGCAATGACTGGAAGGAAGGCGGAACGTGGTTTCCAAGGAACAGGTGGCAGACGCGCTGAAAACCGTGCGCGGTCCCGATCTCGAAGGCAATATCGTCGATCTCGGCATGGTCTCGGATGTCTTCATCTCCGACGGCAAGGTCTATTTCTCGCTGACGGTGCCGGCAGAGCGGGCAAAGGAGCTCGAGCCGCTGCGCATGGCCGCCGAGCGCGTCGTCAAGAACATTCCGGGCGTCAAGGGCGCCATGGTGGCGCTGACGGCAGACAAGAAGGCCTCGACCGGCCAGCCTGCAGCCCGCCCGGCCGCCCCGCAGCACAGCCATTCCCATGATCACGGCCACGCGCACGGACATGGCCACGCTCATTCCCATGCACCGGCCCAGCCGCGTATGTCCAAGCCCGGTGTTCCCGGCGTGAAATTCATCATCGCCGTCGCCTCGGGCAAGGGCGGGGTGGGCAAGTCCACGACCGCCGTCAACCTCGCGCTCGGACTGAAGGCGAACGGGCTGAAGGTCGGCATTCTCGACGCCGACATCTACGGCCCCTCCATGCCGCGGCTCCTGAAGATCTCGGGGCGGCCGACGCAGACCGACGGCAAGATCATCAACCCCATGGAAAACTACGGCATCAAGGTCATGTCCATGGGCTTCCTCGTCGATGAGGAAACCGCAATGATCTGGCGCGGGCCCATGGTCCAGTCGGCGCTGATGCAGATGCTGCGCGAAGTCGCCTGGGGTGATCTCGATGTGCTCGTGGTCGACATGCCGCCGGGTACGGGCGATGCGCAGCTGACCATGGCGCAGCAGGTACCGCTCGCAGGAGCCGTCATCGTCTCGACCCCGCAGGATCTGGCGCTGATCGATGCCCGCAAGGCGATCACCATGTTCCGCAAGGTGGAAGTGC
>CAMFHT010000133.1 GCA_945952245.1 uncultured Rhizobium sp.
GTCGAGAGAGGCGAGCTTGCTGGCATTGTGCAGCGCGCGCAGCTTGCTTTCGGTGATGTCGGTGGCGACCTCGAGGATTTCCGTTACACGGCCATGGGAGAGGATCGGCTGATAGGTCTCGGCGGTCCAGATCTCGGTGCCGGCCTTCGTGTTGCGCCGCGCCTGTTCCTTCTTTGCCTTGCCGGATGCAAGGTCCTGCCAGAATTGCTGGTAGGCAGGCGACGCCGCGGTTGCGGTATCCACGAAGATGCGGTGGTGCTTGCCGATGATCTCCGCGGCGGCATAGCCGAAGGTCTTGCAGAAGTTTTCGTTTGCTCCCTTGATCGTCCAATCCGGTGAAAACCAGATAAATGCATAGGAAGCCGACACGGCCTCGAAACGGTGCGCCGCGCTATGCCCATTCACCCAGCCAAACATGCCCTGCTCCAAAACCTGCCGTCATTTCGGACAGTGATAGCGCGTCAAAATTAAATATCATTGAATCTGAACGTGCAAATAGGCTAAAAACCGTGCGGTTTCAGAAAATTGCATGACCCACTTCGCCTCAGGGTTGATCCTTGAAGCGCAGAGACCGATCAAAGCCTGCGGAAACGAGCAGGGCCGTCAGGTGCGGAAGGCTGCGGGCGCCGATCTGTTTCTTCATGCGCTCAAGACGATGTTCTACCGTGCGGTGTGACAATCCCACTTCCAGAGCAATCTCCTTGCTGGTCATGCCATCTATGAGCGCAAGGATTATGGCTTCGTCCGTGGTGTCGACATCATAGAGCGACGGCGGTACGCGGGCCATGAACTTGCCATAGGTGCCGACGACAAGCCATTGCGGGCGATTTTCGTTCTTCTGCGGCAGGATGATGCGATCGTAGACGACCTTGACGCCCAGGAGCTTGCTTTCGACGCCGTCGATCACGGGGGCCTGGCTCTCGATGGCGCGGTGGTAGGCGGGAAGGACGGATTGCTCCAGATAGGCCTGGTCTTCGAGATCACCGAGCCGGCCGCCGGAGAAGATCGCATCGAGGTTGAGGATTCGTGCCGTTACCCGCGAATGGCGGATGGTGCTCAGCACCCAGAGCTTCGGATCCTCCGATGTCACGTCGATCAGCGACAGGCGCGCGCGGATCGAAAGCTCCTTCTGGACGCTGCCATAGATGTCCTCCGGCTTCGCGTCGGGTTTCTGGCTGCTGGCCACCCAGGCGTCGATCAGTTTCTGGCTCAGCGTATTGAAGTTCATGCCCTGGCTTTACATTCTCGGGGATGGAGCGGATCTTCAGATCTCCTCACGCGTGACCCGATGCAGCCGGCTTTGCTGCGGATCTACGTTCATCCATCGCAATTTCACTTGCAGAAACCGCCCCGGATAACGCCGTCATGGCATCGGGTTAACTGCGGCATTGTTAAAATTCTAAATAAGTCTGCCTTTCAAGCTTATAACATCAATGGGTATTTTTACCCTCGGCCATCGCCCTTTCGAACCTTATTTGGGCCAATGTGATCTTTTTTCACGAAACTTGGAAAAGTTGAAAGAGCCTCAGGTAGTAAACCGGAGGTGAGGTCGCCGGGAAATTGACAAGCATTTGATCGAAAACATTTTATCGGCCGAAACCAGAATCATTCTTGCCGCGTGTTCTGGCGCAGAACTACTCGTTTTACGGTAAAACTACGGTTTGCACGTCTTGGCCCCGTTAACGGATGGCCCCCTACCGTTGCTAACAACAGCAATAGTCAAAACTAACATTTGACTGGAGAGGGAGCTCATCATGGAGAGAGCCGGAACAGAGATGCGGGCATTGGCGCTTCGCGGACCCGCGGCAGGCGAGGGACGTTCGAACCCGATCGAGGCGGGCGGACGCTATGCGGAATGGTTCATCGGCCAGGGCCGGAATCCGGTCCAGCGCGCGGGCCAGCCGGACGACCGACAAGCACGGGCCATCACCCGCGCGGAGCTCGCGCGCCAGACGCTGGCCCTTCTCTCCGGCGCCGGCGAGCAGTTTCATGGCAAGGTGGAAAGCCGCCTGCCGGAGGGCCATCGCATGAAGAAGGCGATCCTTGCGGAATTGCTGGAGGGCGTGCCGCATCTCGGCACCTGCCGCATCGGCCGCGTGCCGCTCTACAAGAACGGCTCGCTGTTCTCGATCGCGGAATTCTATGTAACCAATTTCGATGCCAAGCTTTCCACCCGAAGTCCGCACTTCTTCAACTATGCGGAGGATGCGCTGAAGGGCGGGGCCATGTTCTACGGCGTGGGCATCTTCGCCGACAAGTACGGCCGGCGCCTCGCCTTCGACCGAAGGTTCGGCGACGAGGGTCTCTACTTCCAGACCAAGGAGGAGGCGGTCGCCCTCTACGCCATGGCGAGCATCGCCACGGGCAAGAGCCTCGCCGAACTCAAGCAGCTCGACCGCAACAATTTTCCGAATGCCGGCAAGCTACAGGAATAGAGCATTTCCAGGAAAAGTGTACCCGCGGTTTTCCGTCCGGAAATACGCAAAAACAAAGGGTTAGAGCAGGTCCACCGGATCTGCTCTGACCTGAAACCAGCCGAACCCCGTCACGATCCAGACCGATTTCAGAGAGTTTGCCCATGTCTCATGCTCACGCTTCCGCTTCCGAAATGCGCTACGCCCCGCCGCCGGTGGGCGACGTCACCCGCCTCGACCGCTGGCTCGGCATCAGCGAAGAGGCGCCGCCCCGCTTCGTGCCGATTACGCCGGACATGGTGAAGACCATGAAGCCGGAGGACATCCTGAAGCTCACCATGAACAACCTGGCGCTGATGGGGCAGTCGGAGGTCGACATGATCCTGAAGCTCCTGCCGGACAATCACAGCCTGCGCCGCCCGAAGACCTTCAAGCCCATGCCGATCCGCAAGCTGCCCTATCTCGGCGCCTGCAAGATGGGCGAGGTGATCGTGAAGGAACAGGGTGGCAAGTATCTGGTGAACCAGATCTACATGGCGAACTTCGAGGCCGATATCGACACCTCCGGCGAGCGCGATCTCTTCACCGGCATCACCCGCGAGGTCAGCAACAAGCCGCGCATGTTCTACGGCCTCAACGTCGTCGTCGACCGAATGGGCCAGGCCCTCGGGTTCGACCGTAACGCCGGAGACGGCGGCCTGGCCTTCCAGACCACCGACAAGGCCGAAGCCGTCTGGCACATCGCCGCCGCCTCGACGCACCAGACGGTGGAACAGCTGCGCGCCCGCCAGGCCGGGCGGCGGTGAGGGGCCACGGGTCTTCTCGCTCCGGCGGGATACTGCCCGCCGAGCGAGAAGGGGGGGAAGGCAGCCGGCGCCGCTTGTCTCCTCTCCTCCGGGGGAGAGGATGGTGCCCTTCGACAAGCTCAGGAGGCAGGTGAGGGGCTCCAGCCGCTGCAGTGCTCAATGCTTTGCAACGTTTGAAGCTTACTATCTGAAGCAAGCCAATGCTTTTACCAGCGTCGCTGAATCAGACCTGTTTGCGCCCGGGGCCCCCTCATCCGGCTGCCGCCACCTTCTCCCCGCGGGGGGAGAAGGGGCAATCCGGACCCTCACAACCCTACCGCACTCCACCATTCCCGCCAGCGCGCGCCCGTTTCCGGGCTGAGCTTGAGCGCGATGGCCTTGCCGAGGAGGTGATCGCGGGGGACGAAGCCGACGCCCAGCATGTCGCGGCTGTCGCGGGCGCTGTCCCTGTTGTCCCCCATTACGAAATAGCTGCCGTCCGGCACGCGGTAGGCGGGGTGGTTGTCGAAGCGTCCGGCGCCGCCGGGCATCTGTTCCAGCACGGCATAGCCGGTCCCTTCCGGCAGGCGCTCGAGGAAGCAGGGCACGTCGGACATGCGGGCACCCTCCCGGAGCGGGTAATTGTCGAGCCGGTCGCGGGAAAGCGGCACCCCGTTCAGCACCGGCACCCCGTTCCTCATGGCGACCATATCGCCGGGCAGGCCGATGATGCGCGAGACGCGGGAGATCTCGCCGAGATCGCTCATGCTGCGGTAGAGCACAACGTCGCCGCGTTTCGGCTCCATCAGCCGGTAGGCGGCGAGGAAGACGAGGAAGGGCTTGCCCGTCGTCAGGGTCGGCTCCATGGCCGGGCTCGGCATGCGGAAGGCGGGCGCCACCGTCAGCACGCCATAGGCCAGCATGGCGAGCAGCGGCGGCAGGCTGAAGAGGGCCATGAAATTGCTGTACCACCTGGGCCGCACCGCGCCGGGCTGCCTGGGCGGCAGGCTCGCCAGATGCAGCGTCCCCGCGACATTGACCAGCATGGCATAGACGAAGCCATAGGGCAGGTTCTTCAGATACTCGAAGTCGAGAATATAGACCGTCACGAGAACCGCGATGAGCACCGGCGCGAAGAGAAACCATCGCAGCGCCAGCCGTGGCCGCGAGAGCCAGAGAAAGCCGAGGCCGGGCGTGAGCAGCAGGGCGAGAACGACAGCCACCCAACGGCGCGGCGTGACGGCCTCCGACGACCGGAGGACGAGGCGAGTGTCGGCAACGGACATGATGCCTCCCGAATCAATTCTGTATATGAATAAAATCTAATCAATTAATCACAAAAAGAAAAGCGGCTTCACGTTCTTAGGCTATGAAGCGGGTTGCAGTCTTTTCATCTTGCGCCGGTCATATGGCCTATATCGTTGCTGGCGAAGAGGCGGCCGGGCCGCAGCAAAGTCTCCCTCCCCCTTGTGGGGAGGGATCAAGGGTGGGGGTATGCCCGGCTCGGCGAAAGGATTGGTTTGCTCCAGATCAAGGCGCCGATTGAAGCTACCGGAGATGCCGTCTGCACTCCCACCCCTAACCCCTCCCCACAGGGGAAGGGGAACTTGGTCTTCAGAGTCGACCTTACCGTTCATCAGCGGGGATGGGGCCGGTCCTGCCGGCTCCCCGCATCATGCCTTGCTCAGTCCTTGGCAGCGCCCAGGAATTCGGCGCAATAGGAATTGCCCTTCAGGCCTTTCCGGTCGGAAAGTGCGGTGATGGAGCGGATCGTGTAGCTCTCGTCCACCTTCAGCGAGACCGTGCAGCTCAGGTAACGGGTCTGGGCGGCGGCGATGCGCTTGCCCTTCTTGCCGTTTTCGCCTTCCGCATACTGGGCCGGCACGCGCACCGTCTTGTAGCCGCCCTTCCAGGTATAGACCGTGGAGCTGCCTTCGCCGCTGTCGGAGACCGGCGGGCCATAGGCCGCGAAGAAGGTGCCGGCCGATTTGCCGAGCCAGGCGCTCTCCAGCGCATTCGACGGCGAGCCGCTGCCGGTGGTGGTGCAGGAGGCGAGCGCCAGCGCAAGGCCGGCAAGCGCGAATAGACGTGTCTTCATCCGATGTGTCCCCTTCAAGATGATGCCGCCTCACGTGGCGGAGACCGCGGCAAGGCCTGCGGCGTCGGCTCCTCCTCTAGCGGAAAGGAGCCGCCTTGAAAATCGCCTGCAGCCCCTGAAAACCAACAAATTTCAAGGCCTCCCGGCTCCGGCGGAAACCGCGCCGCACCGCTTTTCCACAAGCAGCCGGACCCCGTCACATATTTTGCCAACAGCCTCGGTTTTTTTGATTTTCCCGCTTGTGCCGCAAAAATTCGTGGTCTATAGAACCCGCGCTGGTCACGGAGTGTAGCGCAGTCTGGTAGCGCACCACGTTCGGGACGTGGGGGTCGAGTGTTCGAATCACTCCACTCCGACCAGCCGAAAAGCCCGCCTCGTGCGGGCTTTTTTCATGTCCGGTGATATCCGATTAAAGGCGCGATTGAGGTCGTGGTGCACGGCAACTGAGAACCGGGCAGCGCATGTGTCCTCAGGCTATGTCTGCGAACCAGACCTCGAAGTGGTTCGCACGAATGCGCGGTGAATTCTCGTAGGTCTTGCTGAGGTCGTTGAGTTTTGCCGGTATGCCGGCGCGATTGAAGAAATCGACCAGCTTGGGGCCGAAATCGCTGCATTCCGCCTTTCGGAAACAGCGGACTTCCGTCATGCCTCGTTCGCCGCCGATCAGCTGGATGCCCGGCACCACGACGGACGGCGCGCCGGGACTGACACCCTGCTCCTCGAGTTGCGTTTCCAGGAGCTTGGCCTTCGCCCGGTCGACCTCCCGCCCGATATGGAAGTAGACGCGGGTGGGCAGGGCATCGATCGCCTGATCGACCTGCTTGGCCACTGAGGCATTCGTCCTGGCGACCTGGTCTGCGCCATTGTTGGCGGTTTCGCGAAGTGCCGCACTGCCGTTCGTATTCGCGGAGGCGACGATGGACGCGTAGAGCTCGGCGGGCAGGCGTTTCTGCTCGGCATATTTGCCGGCCAGCACCACACCGGCGGTGGCCGTGCGCGGCTCGTTCGCGAAAGCCAGCTCGACCACGAGCTTGATGTCGTCGTTCTGCTGCTTCTGCGCGCTGAACTGGTAGCTGACATAGGCCGCGATCACGGCCAGTGCCACCTTGAAGAGAACGTCCACGGTGCTGACGAGATTGCCCATGTCATTTCCCGTCATAAGCTTTCATGGCGCGGGCCGCCCATGCGAGACGGCTGCCGAGGGCCGGGACGCCGGGACGCTCGAATTTCTCCATGAAGACCTTCGTCGCCTCTTCCACGCTGCCAGCCCCCTTCAGCGCCGCGAGGGCACTCTTTTCGGTCGAGCCCAGCTCGAAGACCAGGAAACCGTAGTTTGCATCATCCGAGCTGAAATCGAAGCCATGGTCCTTGGCGAACTGCTCGAAAGCCCTTCTGCGCGGCCCCGTCCACTGGCACCAGCCCCATCCGCCCTGCGGCGGCTTGATGCCGATTTCCTGGAAATGCTGGAACCCGGCGCATTCATGCCCGATATTGCCCAGCACGCCTGCGGCCTGGCTGGCGGTGATCCCGAGGTCCTTGATGAGCCGGGCCATGATGCCGGGCGCCTTCGTCTCGAACGGCTCGCCAGCGCCGCCCGCGGCGGGGCGCACCTCCGGCGTCACTCCGGCCGGGCGCGCGTCCGGCGTCACTCCGGTCGGGCGCGGCAGATCCGGCTTCCTGTTCACGACAGGCGTCGGGCCGGGCGGAGCGTTGTCCGCCTGCGTCGCCCGCTGGGCGAGAATGACGCTGTTCACTTCGTCCTTCTGTTTCGAACCGGCCGACGATCCGAAATGAAAACCGATGACAGTGGCAAAGGCGGTGGCGAGTGCGCCGAGCGCAATGTTGAAGACCTGGTTGCTTTCGGTCGCTGCGGGTGGATAGAACAACAGCAGATAGACCAGGACGAGAAAGCCCACGGTGACGATGCCGGACAGGGCGGGGTTCACCCAGGCGACGGCGCTGCCGGAGCGGACGATGTCCGTGTAGAAGGATTGCGCACCGCGGATGCTCTGGATCTCTTCCCGGAGCTCGGTCAGGGAAAAATCCCGTATCCGCGCCGATTCTGCGAACTGTTCCTTCAGGGCCTCGAGTTCGATGCTCCTGCGGGCCTCTTCCGCGCGGTTCTGTTCCTTCGTCTCCTCGAGCGCGATATCCGCCAACTGTTTCTGGATGCTGATCTTGAGGGCGGGATCCTGGTCGATCTTCGTCTGCGCGGCCGCCTGATCGTCAGTGTTGGTCGCGTTCTTGATGACGCTTGCAACTTTGTCAGAAAAAGACCCTGCCTTGTCTCCGGCAACCAGTCTAACAAGGTCGGGAACCAATGCTACGGCAACAGCAAGGAGCGGATTCATCATGATCCCCCGTAGTTGTGCATCACATGCAATTATTAATACATTAATATTCGCAGATGTCAATTTAAATGAGAGTCTAGTTCATAGGTAAGCCAACAAAAATGAAATAGATTTTAATAATAAATAATTTTACTTGAAATTTATTCGTGAAAAAATGCATTGAGAGTCAATAGCTTGCTTGTGGAGTGTTGAGCTTTATTGAGCGTAAGGGGCGACTTAAGCTCACTGGTTCCGAACATATCCGTGCGCCACAAGGCCATGAGAAAGGCGGGGCTTGCGGCGGCGTCCGTCTCGCGGCTTGACAAAATCCCGTTCGCCGGGTGCCATGGGCGCCTCTCGGGTCTGCCCTATGTTTCCGTCAGACCTATCAGCAAAAAGGATCGGCAACATGGAATATCGGCTTCTCGGCCGTTCGGGCCTCAAGGTTTCCACCATCACCATGGGCACCATGACCATCGGCGGCAAGGGCTGGGCGAAGACGGTCGGCGATCTCGGCGTGTCGGAGGCCCGGCGGCTCGTGGACATGTGCCTCGATGCCGGCGTGAACCTCATCGATACCGCTGATGTCTATTCCGAAGGCGCCTGCGAGGAGGTTCTCGGCGAGATCATCGGCGGGCCGCGCAAGAACGGTCTCCTCATCGCCACCAAGGCGCGCTTCGGCATGAGCGCGGATCCGAACGATGTCGGCTCCTCGCGCTACCATCTCATCCGCGCCTGCGAGGCGAGCCTGAAGCGGATGAAGACCGACGTGATCGATCTCTACCAGCTGCATGAATGGGATGGGCTGACCCCGGTCGAGGAGACCATGGAGGCGCTGGATACGCTCGTGCGGCAGGGCAAGGTGCGCTATGTCGGCTGCTCGAACTTTTCCGGCTGGCACATCATGAAGGCGCTCGGCATTTCCGAGCGCGACAAGCTCCCGCGCTTCGTCAGCCAGCAGATCCACTACACGCTGGAAGCCCGCGAGGCGGAATACGAGTTGCTGCCGATTACGGTCGACCAGGGGCTCGGCGTCCTCGTCTGGAGCCCCATTGCCGGTGGTCTTCTCTCCGGCAAGCACCGCCGCAACCAGGCGGCGCCCGAAGGCACCCGCCAGTTCGCCGGCTGGACGGAGCCGCCGATCCGCGACGAGGACCGGCTCTGGCGGATCGTCGATACGCTGGTGGAAGTCGGCGAGGAGCACAATGTCTCCGCTGCCCGCGTGGCGCTCGCCTGGCTTCTCGGCCGACCGGGCGTGACCTCCGTGATTGCCGGCGGCCGCACGCCGGAACAGTTTGCCGACAACCTCGCGGCAGCCGACCTGAAGCTCACGGAAGACCAGCGCGCGCGCCTCGACAAGGTCAGCGCGCCGCCGGTGCTCTATCCCTACTGGCACCAGCTCAACACCGCCCGCGACCGCCTCGGCGAGGCCGACCGCGTTCTGCTCGGCCCGCATCTGAAGGGGTGACACAAGACGTCTTTGTCGGAAAAACACGCAGCGCCCCGGAAGGGCGCTGCAATCATTTCAGCACCGAGATCTCAAAGGCTGCAGAGGCGGCGCATCAGCTTGCGCTGGCCGGCAGATGACGACAACCACGCATCCTGAGCCGCACCGGCAGAACAGTGCATGCCGTCATGATCCATTTCCAGAACCACCCGTTCGCGCATCAATGGCGCGATGCAAAGGCCGAGTACTATGGCCGCCGTAGACCATAATGATAACAGTAGGAAAACATTATAAATCATCGCTCGCCCCCCAATATCAAAAATATACATATGCTAAATTGTCGGTCAATCACGCTCTGCTATCGAAGCGGTGCATAACGCAACGGAACGTGACAGTTTCACGCATTTTGTGTCGGACATGCTACAGTCCTGAGGCTCCGATATCCGGAAATACGGGGTTTCACGGCGATATCGTTAACATGTGAAGAAATATTATTGCGCGCCTCTTGTCATTTTCCCGACTCAGTGGGAGCTTCTCACCTTTCTGAAGTCGGCCTCTCCCGCCTGTGTGAGGGGCCCCGGGGAGGAACCCATGTCACTTGAGACCAACCTGGCTGCGCTCAGCTTTTCCGAAGCCGAGATGCGCCGCATCATGGACCGGGTGGGCGAGATGATCGTCCGCCACTTCACCGAACTGCCGGAGCGTCCGGTCACAACGCCGTCGACGCTGCCCTCGCTGCAGGCGGGGCTGGCCGAGCCGCTGCCGCATGCGCCCGTGCCGGTCGACCAGCTGCTCGACCAGGTGCAGAGCTTCGTGCTCGACCAGATGACGCACCAGGACCATCCGCGCAATTTCGCCTTCGTGCCAGGGCCGTCGAACTTCGTCGGCGCGGTCGCGGATGCGCTGGCCTCCGCCTACAACATCTTCTGCGGCGCCTGGATCGGCCCGT
>CAMFHT010000134.1 GCA_945952245.1 uncultured Rhizobium sp.
GGCAACGACCACCTCTACGGCCGCGACGGAGACGACACCATCTATGGGGGCGCGGGCGACGACTGGATCAAGGGCGGCGCGGGCGACGACCAGCTGATCGGCGGATCGGGCCGCGACGTCTGCTACTTCGGCCTCGATAACTACCAGCGCACCATCGATTTCGGCGCCCAGATCGGCAATGACACGATCGAGGACTTCACCTCCGGCGAGGACCGCCTGGATTTCTCCATGATCTTCGCCCGCCTCTCCGACAGCGACGTCCAGTCGATCATGGACATGATGACCGGCGTTTCGGCACCCGCTGCACCCAAGGCGGGGACGGCCCGCGTTATCGACGACAACGGGGAGGCCGGCACCGCCACCTTCGGCAAGGCGAGCATCTACGCGCTCAACGGCGACCACTATTCCTTCGCGGTCGAGGCGAGCACCACCAAGGGCGGCGTCCGCGCCGTCACGATCCTCATGCAGAACCTCGACAATCCCGCCGATGAAGGGGCTTCCATCAAGCTCGACAATGTCAGCCAGCTCAAGGCCAGCGACTTCATCCTCGACCGCATGAAGATTGCCCAGGGCACCACGGGCAGCGACGTGCTCGACTATTCCGGCATCACCGGCGACAAAGGCGTGAAGGCCTATGGCTATGCCGGCAACGACACGATCACCGGCACCAAGAACGACGACATACTCTACGGTCACAGCGGCAACGACACCCTGAAGGGCGGCGCCGGAAGCGACGAGCTATGGGGCGGCACCGGCAATGACGTTCTGGAAGGCGGTGCAAACCGCGACTGGCTCTGGGGTGGCACGGGCAACGACACGCTCACGGGCGGCTCCGGCAAGGACGTCTTCATCCTCGGCGGTTCCTTCAATGCGACCGGCGAGTTCGAGCTGGAACAGGGCGTGAAGCACGTCACGGACTATAATTTCAACAAGGGCGACACGATCCGCCTGGCAAACATGGGCGACGGCTGGACGGGCACGCTCAAGTGGGCGAAGCTCGAACAGAAGCTGGATCTGACCGGCCATCTGTCCCAGTCCGGCAAGGACCTGATCCTCACCGATGGCGCCAATTCGGTGACCTTCGACAACTTCTTCAAGACGAACAAGACGATCTCCGTCGACGACAACCATGACGGCGTACTCGAGACGGTCACCGTGAACCTGGCCTATGTGCAGGCGCATTCGGATCACTTCTTCCTGTTCGGATAAGCATCCCCGCCTTTGCTCCGGATGGCAAACGGAGCAGAGGCCTCGTTTCAAGCCAACAACTTTAGCACATGATTTTTCGGGAGACTGGAAATGGCAATCAACATCATCTCGGCAACCGGCGACGTCAAGGACGGAACAGTCGCCTCCGAGAACATCAACACCTCGAATGCAAACACGCTCGTCCGATCGGACCTCGGCAATGACAGCATCCACGGCGGCGCGGGCAATGACAGGCTTCTCGGTGGTGACGGCGACGATTCCATCTATGCCGGCGCCGGCAATGACCGAGTCGAGGGCGGAGCGGGCAATGACAGCATCTGGGGCGAGGACGGCAATGACGGCCTCTATGGCGGCGACGGAAACGACAATCTCTATGGCGGCAGTGGCAATGACTGGCTGATCGGCGGCGCCGGCGACGACATCCTGTGGGGTGACGATGCGGGCGGTCCGGCAGGCCGCGACGTCTTCCAGCTGTCGATCAACAACTACAACAAGGCCGTGAACTTCGAAGCCCAGATCGGCCACGACACGATCAAGGACTTCCACACCGGTGAGGACCGGCTGGACCTCTCGTCCGTCTTCGCCCGCTTCGACGACAGCGATGTCTCTTCCATCGTCAGCATGATGACGAGCGTCACCGCGCCCGACAAGCCGAAGCGCGGGACCGCATCGAACGTGGACGACAATGGCGATACCGGAATGGCCACCCATGACGGCAAGACCATCTACAGCCTGAACGGTGACCGCTACTACTTCTCGGTAGAGGCGACGACCACCAAGCAGGGTGTCCATGCCCTGATCTTGACCATGCAGAACCTCAGCGACCCCACGGACAACGGCGCGACGGTGAAGCTGGAAAACGTGACCAAGCTGAATGCGGCCGACATCATCCTCGACACCATGAAGGTCGCGCATGGGACCAATGGTGACGACGTGCTCGACTATTCGGGCCTCACCGGCGACAAGGGCATCAAGGCTTATGCCTTCAACGGCAACGATACGGTCATCGGCACCAAGAACGCGGACGTCCTGCTCGGCTACGCCGGCAACGACAAGCTGAACGGTGGCGATGGCAATGACGAGCTCTGGGGTCACAGTGGCAATGACACGCTGAACGGCGGAAACGGCAACGACTTCCTTTATGGCGGCACCGACAACAATACGCTCACCGGCGCCGCCGGCGCCGACGTGTTCGTCTTCGGCGGATATGTGGACAAGGCAGGTCAGTTCCATCTCGATGCCGGCAAGACGGTCATCACGGACTTCTCCTATGCCGAAGGCGACAAGATCAAGTTCGCGAACTTCGGAGACGGGTGGACCGGCAACCTCGCCAATGCCCGGCTGGAGCAGAAGTTCGACATTGCGTCCCATCTCAGCCAGAGCGGCGACAGCCTTCTGGTCAGCGACGGGTCCACGACCTATGAGCTTCAGCACTTCTTCTCGACCAACCACGTCGATCTTGCGAACGTAAAGGCGCATGCCGGCGACTACGTGCTGTTCGCCTGATCCCGATTGGCCGGAGCTTCGCTCAAAGGCGAGGCTCCGGCTTTTTCTAACTATAGTTTTACCCTGTTTACTCTGGCGCGCTTCGATACTGCCCCATTTCAGGAAAGATAAAGATTTTTCGGGTTCTTCTGCTGCTCAGGAAAATAGAAATCTGTCGAGTTCGGGGGAACGAAATGAACAAGATGTTAAAGATGCTCGCCGCGGCCGTGCTGCTGACCGCAGGTGTTACCGAGGCAGGCGCTGCGACACTGGTCGCCAAGGTCAGCATTACGGACCAGACCATGACCGTCTACAAGAACGGTTTCGCGCAATACAGCTGGCCGGTTTCGACAGCCCGCCGCGGCTATGTCACGCCGACGGGCGATTACCGGGCAAAATGGGCCTCGAAGAACCACCGCTCGAAGAAATACGACAACGCACCCATGCCTTTCGCCATCTTCTTCAATGGCGGCTATGCGGTGCATGCGACCTTATGACCTGAAGCGCCTCGGGCGTCCGGCTTCCCATGGCTGCGTGCGCCTCCACCCGGACAATGCGGCCAAGTTCTATGCGCTGGCGCTGGAAGAAGGCCTCGGGAATACCGAGATCATCATCAAGCAGTGAGACCTGCAGCTTTCCGCTAGAAACATCTAATGTTCGGCAGTATGGTCGGGGATGAGCAAGCTATCGCCCGTCCTCCTCACGCTCCTCGTCCTGCTGCCAAGGCCGATTCTCGCCATGCCGGCGGATGCTGAAGTCTGCTTTACGCCCGCCAGCCATTGCCTTCCCATGATCGTCCACCTGATCGATGGTGCCGCCCGCGAAATCCGGATCGAGGCCTATCACCTGTCATCAAGGCCGATCCTGGATGCGCTCGTCCGTGCCGAGGCGCGGGGCGTCGATGTCCGGGCCATTCTGGACAAGGAACATCTCGATGAACGCAAGCATGCGCAGGCGCTCGTGACGGCGGGCATTCCCGTATTCATCGATGCAAAACCGGAACTGGCGCACAACAAACTCATCATTATCGACCGGCAGGTCGTGATCGGCGGCTCCTACAATTACACGCGCGCAGCGGAGGAGGACAATGCCGAAAACGTCACGGTCCTGAAATCTGGCCCGCTCGCAAATCTGTTCCTCCGGAACTGGCAGTCGCGGCTGGCGGTCAGCACGCGCTTCCCGGCAAAGAAGTAGCCTTCAGTCGTTGCCGGCTGCCCGGCTCAACCGTTCCATCACCGGCACGGTGACATGGCGGTTGTTCTCGATGTGGATGATGCCGTCCTTGCGCAGTTTCGTCATCTGCCGCGAGACCGTCTCGATGGTGAGGCCAAGGAAATCGGCGATGTCGGCGCGGGAGAGCGGCAGCTCATAGGTCATGCTCTCTCCCTTTTCCGGGTCGAGATGGGTGGCGATGAGGTAGAGAAAGCTCGCGACCTTTTCCTGTGCGGTCTTGCGGCCGAGCGTCAGCATCCAGTCGCGGGCCTCGTCCAGTTCCTTGAGCGCCTGGTTGTGCAAGAGGTGTTCCAGGGAGGCAGATTCGCCGACGAGCCGTTCGATCACCGGCTTCGGGAACATGCAGACCTCGATTTCCGTCGCAGCTTCCGCGGACAGCGAGCTTTCATGCTGGAACGGCCGGCCCACGAAATCCGGGGCGAACTGCAGCCCGACGATCTGCTGGCGTCCGTCGGAGAGCATCTTGGAGAGCTTGATCACACCCTTCAGGATGTTCGAATAGGTGTTGACACGTTCACCCTGGCCGACGACTTCCGCGCCCGCTTCCACCGACTTGCGGGTGGAATGCTTGGACAGTTCCGAAAGCTGCTGCGGCGAGAGCGAGCCGCAGACTCCGCCATGGCGCGCCTCGCAGGAGCGGCACACCACCGGCACCTCGGAATTGTGAACGTCCTTGCGTAGCATGTCCATGCGTCACCTCGCGCCCCCGGCGCCGTATTCTCGCGCTCGCAGAGGAAGGTCCATGCGCGCTGGTGCTCTGGCTAATCCATGGGATCAGCCATTTCAATCGCACCGCGCGAATTCCGCCCCCGGCAATTCGCCGCATTTCATCTGCCGCGCCTCGCTCACATGAGCCCCTCCCATGCTGCCGGCGCAACCATTCCCCGAGAAGTTGACGCGCGTGTGACACGAGCGTCAACCTCCTCCGGTCCCCGTGTCGTACGCTTCAATTTGATCGAAGTCAAAGTACCCCTGCTTAGACTGACGTAGGAGAATGATCACAACTTTCCGTATCGAATGCCCTGTTTGGGGAGGCCATTTTTCGTGAGCGAAGCTCTTCTGTCCAAGTACTCCACCGCCGTTCCCCGGTATACGAGCTACCCGACCGCGCCGCATTTCCATCAAGGTGTCGACTGCGGCAAATATGCGCAGTGGCTTCAGGCGCTCGAGGCGGGGCAGACACTGTCGCTCTACTTGCACATTCCCTATTGCGACCGGCTATGCTGGTTCTGTGCCTGCCACACCAAGCACACGCTGAAGTACGAGCCGATCGCCGTCTATCTCCAGTCCCTGAAACGGGAGATTGCAGCGGTGGCGGCGCATGTCCGCCCCGGCGTCCGCGTCACCGCCGTGCATTTCGGCGGCGGCTCGCCGACCATGGTGAAGCCCGACGACATGCGCGACCTGATGGCGCACATGAAGGAGCATTTCACCTTCGACCCGAAGGCAGAAATCAGCGTCGAGATGGATCCGAACGACCTCGACGATGCCCGCTATGATGCGCTGGCCGATATCGGCATGACGCGCGCGAGCCTCGGCGTCCAGGATTTCAACCCGGTCGTGCAGAAATCCATCAACCGGATCCAGACCTTCGAGCAGACGAAGAGTGTGGTGGACGCGGTCCGGGCGAGAGGCGTGCGCTCCGTCAATTGCGACATCCTCTACGGGCTCCCCTACCAGACGATCTCCTCAGTCGAGGCGACGGTGCGGGACATCCTCTCGCTCGATCCGGATCGCATCGCGCTCTTCGGCTATGCGCATGTGCCGTGGATGAAGAAGCATCAGACGATGATCCCGGAAAAGGCACTGCCCGATTCGCTGGAGCGTTACCGCCAGATGCGGCGTGCGGCAGACATGCTGGTCGAGGCCGGTTACGAGGTGATCGGCATCGATCACTTCGCCAAGCCCGGCGACTCGATGGCCAAGGCCGCACGCGACGGTTCGCTCAGGCGGAATTTCCAGGGCTATACGGTCGATGCCGCCGATGCGCTGATCGGTTTCGGCGCCTCCTCCATCGGTCAGCTGCCGCAGGGCTATGTGCAGAATATTCCGGCGACCGGCGAATATGAGCGGGCGGTCGATGGCGGCGCGCTTGCGGCCGTCAGGGGCATCGAACTCAGTGCCGACGACCGTCTGCGCGCCGACGTGATCGAGACGCTGATGTGCCAGTTCCGCTTTGATTTCGCGAGCCTGCGCCAGAAGCACGGCGTACTGGCGGAGGACGTCATTGCCGAGGCCCGCGATTTTGCGGCCGGCGACCGGGACGGAATCGTCGCCCTCGATTCGGCCGGTTTCCGCATCACCGAGACGGGCAGGGCCTTTGCGCGGGTGGTCGCCGCGCAGTTCGACATATACCTCTCGAACGGCAAGGGGCGGCATTCCATCGCCGTCTAAAAGGGGCGAAAAGGCTCGGCCACCTGTGTGTTTCGGACACAGGGTCACGCCAAAATGACCGCTTTCGGGCACGAAAGCATTGGCTTTTGGTGGATCTTTCCCTATGAGGGAACCCGAATTGACATAGAATGAGGTATTGGCGTGACTGCTACATTCGACAAGGTTGCCGACATCATCGCGGATACGAGCGAGATCGATCGTGAGACGATCACGCCCGAAAGCCACACGATCGATGACCTCGGCATCGACAGCCTCGACTTCCTCGACATCGTCTTCGCGATCGACAAGGAATTCGGCATCAAGATCCCGCTCGAGCAGTGGACCCAGGAAGTCAACGAGGGCAAGGTCTCGACCGAAGAATACTTCGTGCTGAAGAACCTCTGCGCCAAGATCGACGAACTGCGCGCAGCCAAGGGCTGATCTTTAGACAAGTTCGTTCGGAGGCCTCCATGCTGCTGGAATATTTCCAGATGATCGATCATGTGGAGGCGGTCGACCTCCAGGGACGCGTGCTGAAGGCACGCTCCGTGGTGCCGGAAAAAAGCCCCGTCTTCGAAGGACATTTCCCCGGGATGCCGCTGGTGCCCGGGGTTTTGCTCATTGAGACCATGGCGCAGGCATCCGGCTTCCTGGTCCTCGCCGCTTCCGGTTTCGCCGCCATGCCGTTCCTGATGAGCGTGGACAGCGCCAAGATGCGCACCTTCGTGGAGCCGAATGCGGTGCTCGACGTGGAAGCCGAGCTGGAACATGACGGCTCGGGCTTTGCAGTGACGAAAGCGCGCATTACATCCGGGGGCAAGAAGGTCTGCGATGCGCAGCTGAAACTGCGCACCATGCCCTTCGATCAGGTGCCGCTCGCCGACATCGTCCGCAACCGGGCGCGTGAAGTCGGCCTGATGGACGCGATCGAAGCCGGCAAGGCGATGGCCTCGCAGCGAGAGGAATGAACCATGAGCAAATCCGCCTCTGACGTCGTCATCACCGGCGTTGGCATCGTCACTTGCCTCGGCGTCGGCGTGGAAGCCCATGTCGCTGCGCTTTCCGGCCCGGATGCGCCCGCCGTGCGTGTGGAAACGGAAAAATTTGCCCCCTATCCGGTGCATCCCTTGCCGGAGATCGACTGGTCGCAGCAGATTTCCAAGAAGGACCAGCGCCAGATGGAGAACTGGCAGCGCCTCGGCGTCTTTGCCGCCGGCCTGGCGCTCGATGATTCCGGCTTCAAGGACAATGCGGAAGCCGTCGGCAGCATGGACATGATCGTCGCCGCCGGCGGCGGCGAGCGCGACATCAATGTCGACAGCCTGATCGTGGACGAGGGCCTGAAGCGCAACGACCGCGAGAACCTCCTGAACGAGAAGCTGACGACGGAACTGCGCCCGACGCTCTTCCTCGCCCAGCTCTCCAACCTGATGGCGGGCAACATCTCCATCGTCCACAAGGTCACCGGTTCCTCGCGCACCTTCATGGGCGAGGAAGGGGCGGGCATTTCCGCCGTGGAAACTGCCTTCGCACGGATCAAGGCCGGCCAGTCCACGCATACGCTGGTGGGCGGCGCCTTTTCCGCCGAACGCATCGACATTCTGCTGCTGATCGAGGCGATCCAGGGACATTCGCGCGGAGAATGGCAGCCGCTCTGGTCGCGCAAGCCGGAAGAGGGCGGCGGCATGATCCTCGGCTCCGTCGGCGCTTTCCTGATGCTTGAAAGCCGCGCGCATGCGGAAGCCCGTGGCGCGAAGATCTATGCCGTCATCGACGACATCGAAGGCGACCGCGGTAGCCGCGAAGACGGCAAGCTCGAAACCCGCCTGTCGCGTCTTCTCGACAAGGCGAAGGCCTTGCCCGCCGACGATACCGTCGTCTTCTCCGGCACGACCGGTTTTCATGATCTGGCCGCGCGCGAGAAGGCAGTCCTCGGGGACGCCCTGCCGGGCCGTCCGGTCCGCGCCTATGGCGGCGTGTCGGGCCATGGCGTCGAGGCGCAGTTCCCGCTCGGGCTCGCCTTTGCCGCTCTGGCCCTTGGCGCCAAAGCCATGGTACCGGCCTTCGATGCGGCGCACGAGGCGGCGATGACCGGCCCTGCGCGGCATGCGGTCGTCACCACAGTCGGTCATGCGCGGGGCGAGGGCGTTGCCCTTCTCTCCGCCGACGCATGAGGAAGAGAACCATGACTGCATCATCCTTCAGGGACCATCTCGGACGCCCGCTCGTCGCCGTCACCGGCATGGGGGTTGTCACCTCGCTGGGCCAGGGCCTCGCGGACAACTGGGCGGCCCTTACGTCAGGCAAGTCCGGCATCCGCAAGATCAGCCGCTTCCCGACCGACGGGCTCTCGACCCGCATTTCCGGCATGATCGACTTCATCGATATCCCGGCCCCGAATGCCGTCGAACGCTCCTACGCCTTCGCCCGCGAAACGACGACGGAGGCGCTCGCGCAGGCGGGCCTCTCGGGCGACTTCAACGGCCCGCTTTTCCTCGCGGCGCCGCCGATCGAGCCGGAATGGAATGCGCGCTTCGAACTCGCAGACCGCGCCGGCCCGTCGGAAAAGCCCGGCGATGCCTATGACCGCTTCCTCGCCGCGATGCGGGAGCGTCCGGATCCGACCTTCCACGAGGCGATCCTGTTCGGTGCAATCTCGGAACGTCTTGCCGACAGGTTCGGCACGCGCGGCCTGCCGGTGACGCTGTCCACCGCCTGCGCCTCGGGCGCGACCGCAATTCAGCTCGGCATCGAAGCGATCCGCCAGGGCCGCACGGACCGCGCGCTGACCGTCGCGACCGATGGCTCCGTGAGTGCCGAAGCGCTCATCCGCTTCTCGCTGCTCTCGGCGCTCTCCACCCAGAACGAGCCGCCGGAAAAGGCCTCGAAACCCTTCTCCAAGGATCGCGACGGCTTCGTGATTGCAGAAGGGGCGGCGACGCTCGTGCTGGAATCGCTGGAATCCGCCGTCGCCCGCGGGGCGAAGGTGCTCGGCATCATGAAGGGCTGCGGCGAAAAGGCGGACCATTTCCACCGCACCCGTTCCTCACCGGATGGCGGACCCGCGATCGCGACGATCCGCGCAGCCCTTGAGGATGCCGGCCTGACCCCGGAGGAAATCGGCTACATCAACGCCCATGGCACCTCGACGCCGGAGAACGACAAGATGGAGTACAACTCCATGTTCGCCGTTTTCGGTGAAAAGCTTGCGGGCATTCCGGTCTCGTCCAACAAGTCGATGATCGGCCATACGCTGACGGCGGCGGGCGCGGTCGAGGCGGTGTTCTCGCTGCAGACCATGCTCACCGGAACGCTGCCGCCGACCATCAACTACAACAATCCCGACCCGGCCATCGTGCTCGACGTCGTGCCGAACGTGAAGCGGGAGGCGCGGGTTTCCGCCGTGCTTTCCAACTCCTTCGGCTTCGGCGGCCAGAACGCAAGCCTTGTCATGGCTGCGGAACCGGCTTAATCCGTCCAGCGAACAGTTTCAGATTGAGAGAACGCCTCCGGGCGAAGGAAGACCCCATGCGTGCCTTGCAACTCATCGACGACCGCCGCCTCGAAGCCGTGGACCTGCCGGAGCCGGATGCGCCGGGCCCCGGCGAGGTGACGCTGCGGGTCAAGGCCGTGGCGCTCAATCATATCGACGTCTGGGGCTGGCGCGGCATGGCCTTTGCCAAGCGCAAGATGCCGCTGGTCATCG
>CAMFHT010000135.1 GCA_945952245.1 uncultured Rhizobium sp.
GAGATTGCCTCTTGTCTCGTGGGCTCGGAGATGTGTATAAGAGACAGGCTCCACCATGCGGGCGATGTCGAGCACGCGGCCATGCAACACCGCCGCATCCGCCGTTTCCAGCGCAACGTCGGTGCCGCCGCCCATGGCGATGCCGATATCCGCGGCGGCGAGAGCCGGTGCATCGTTGATGCCATCGCCGACTTTCGCGACCCGCAGCCCTTTCTTCTGGAATTCGGCGACGATGGACTGCTTGTCTTCCGGCAGAAGTTCGGCCCGCACGTCATCCATGCCGAGCTTGGCGCCGATCGCCTTCGCCGTGCGCGCATTGTCGCCCGTCAGCATGACGGTGCGGATGCCGAGGCTCTTCAGGGCATCGAGACCGGACTTCGCATCGTCCCGCGGTTCGTCGCGCATGGCCAGCGCACCGGCCACTTCTCCTCCGGCAATAAGCACGGAAACCGTCTTGCCTTCGTCGTTGAGCGCGGTGATGCGTGCGGCCAGAGGCGCCGGTATCGTCGCCCGTTCGCCGGCAGCCTGCGGAGAGCCGAGAAACAGCGGACGGCCCTCGACGGACGCAACGACGCCCTTGCCGCCGATGGCGCTGGCGCCGGATGCTGCGGGAACGTCGACCTTGTCATCCGCAGCACGGCCCAGGATTGCCAGTGCGAGCGGATGGCTCGACCCGGTCTCGAGCGCGGCCGCGAGCCTCAGCACATCCGCCTCGGATGCACCGGCGGCGATGATGTCGGTCACCTTCGGGCGACCCTCGGTGAGCGTGCCCGTCTTGTCGAGCGCCACCAGATTGATCTTGCCGAAGCCTTCCAGCACTGCGCCGCCCTTCAGCAGCAGTCCGCGGCGGGCGCCGGATGACAGCGAGGCGGCAATCGCAGCCGGCGTGGAGATGACGAGTGCGCAGGGGCAGCCGATCAGCAGAACGGCCAGTCCCTTGTAGATCCACTCGCTCCAGGAGGCGCCCGTGACGAGCGGCGGCAGCACGGCCACGAGCGCACCGACGACGAGAACGCCGGGCGTATAGTAGCGGGAGAAGCGGTCGATGAAGCGTTCGGTCGGGCTTTTCGCCTCCTGTGCCTCCTCCACTAGACGTACCACGCGGGCAATGGTGTTGTCGGAGGCCGCCGCGGTCACGCGGATCTTCAGCACCGCCTCGCCATTGATCGTTCCGGCAAAGACCGGCGAGCCGGCTTCCTTTCGCACGGGCGTGCTTTCCCCGGTCACGGGCGCCTCGTTGATGGCGCTCGCGCCCTCGATGATCTCGCCGTCCGCAGGGATGCGGTCGCCGGGGCGGACGGAGATGACCGCGCCGATCGCCAGCATGTCCGCGGCCACTTCGCGGGTCTTCCCGTCTTCCTCGACGAAGGCGGTCTTTGGCACCAGATCCGTCAGGGACTGGATGCTCGCCCGTGCACGGCCCGCGGCGATGCCTTCCAGCAACTCGCCGACCAGGAACAGGAAGACCACGGTCGCCGCTTCCTCGCTGGCATGGATGGCGACGGCGCCAATGGCCGCGATCGTCATCAGCGTCTCGATGGTGAAGGGGATACCGGCAAGCGCTGCGGAAAGAGCCCGGCGCGCGATGGGCAGCAGCCCGACCAGCATGGCGATCGCGAAGGCATAGGGACCGGTTGAGGGCACTGCATGGCCGACGCCATAGGCTATGACCAGTGCAAGGCCGCTCATCAATGTCAGAAGTGCCTTGCGGGATCTCCACCAAGGGCCATCCGCCGGGCCATGGTCATGACCGTGTAGGCCAATGGCTTCCGCCCTTTCCGCATCCTGGCCACGCGACTGGCAATGGTGATCATGGTCGTGATGATCGTGATGGGAGTGGTCGTGATCACCATGATCATGTCCCACACAGGCTTCGCCATGTGCATGCGGTGCCGGTGCCGACTGCTGCCTCTGCGGCGCCTGGGGTGGAGACGCGCCATCCCGCGCCTCTACGCCATAGCCGAGGTTGCGCACGGTCTTCTCGACGGCCAGCAGGTTCTCTTCGGAACGGTAATGCACCGTCATCATGCCTGATGTGGCAGAGACGGAGACCTCGTTCACGCCCGGCAGCTTGCGCACCGCCGTATCGATCTTGGCCGCGCAGCTCGCGCAATCCATTCCCTCTACCCGGTACCGCTTCTTCGCTATGCCGTCCGCCATGTCTCGACTCCACTGGAAATCCATGCGCTGAAGCTACATCCTCCAGCGGCTAGAGGAGCAAGCGTTTTCTTCGGCTGTTTCTTGCAGGACAAAGATGGCCGCGCGCGCTGGCAAGGCCCTTATCTCTTCCTTGCGGGCCATCCAGGATTGAAAAATCCGCCGGAACGTCCCATCCTCAAGTCACTAGAGGAGCGGCCATGGCAAAGATATCGATCAAGGAAGCGGCGCATGACAGCGGGGTAAAGATCCCGACGATCCGCTATTACGAGCAGATCGGGCTGCTCCCGTCGCCCCGGCGCGACGGCGGCAACCGGCGGGTCTTCGAGGAAAGCGACCTCCGGCGCCTCACCTTCATCCGCCACGCCCGCGAACTCGGCTTCGAGGTGGATGCCATCCGCACGCTGCTCGATCTTCAGGATACGCCGGATCGCTCCTGCGCAGAGGCGGATGCGATCGCCAGGGCGAGGCTCGCTGACGTCAACCAGAAGATCCGGAGTCTCGTGGCCTTGCGGGCCGAGCTGGAAGTGATGGTGGACAGCTGCACCCACGGCCACGTCTCCGAATGCCGCGTCATCGAAGTGCTCGCCGACCACGGCAAATGCATCTTCGATCGGCATTGATGCTGGCCTCATGACAGAGGTTTTCCGCATAGACGCCGACGGCTCGTTCGATGCCGCTACAGGAACCGGTGGCTGGGCCTTCGTGGTTTACCAAGGTGACTGGCAGCATCATGTCAGCTCGGGCAGGGCGGCCGGCGCGTCCAACAACAGGTTCGAGGTTCTCGCCGCGCTGAATGCGATGGCCTGGGTTGCGACCGAGGCGCCGGCAGACACCGTTACGCTTCGGACCGACTCGCTTCACGTCGTGGAAGGCTGCACGCGATGGAGAGCCATCTGGCGCAATAACGGCTGGAAGCGGATCACTGCGAACGCCCATGCGCGGCGGCGCCCGATTCCCGACCGCGACCTCTGGCAAGAGCTCGACATGCTTCTGGAGCGTTGTCCAAACGTGGCCGTGGAATGGTGCAAGGGCCATGCGGGCGCGGCAGGCAACGAGCTGGCCGATCGCTTGGCGAGGGAGGCTGCCCGACGATAGAGCATCCTGCCGGCAGCACGCGTCCGCTTGTCGGGTCCGCTCCGGGGCAGGGTCGCGCTGGCCTGACGCAGGGCGACGGCGAGAGCTCGGCCCGTGATACCGCGCGCCTCAGCCTAGCCGCGCCATCCGCCTTTTCAGTTCGGCGGAGAGCCTGGTTTTCTGGAAATGCGAGAGCTTTCGCCAGGTCTTGATCTCTTCTGCCGTCCGGCCACAGCCGATGCACCACTTCTTCTTGGGATCATACTGGCAGATATCGGTGCAGGGCGAGTCGTTTTTCATCATCTGCATCGCCATATAAGCGTGGATTCTAGATCGTTGGAATGCTTCCGTTTCCCGTGCCCCGCCGCCAATTAATCTGCATTCTGTTTCAATAAACGCGGATTCTAAGCCGCGCTGGCGCGATAAAGGTGGATTCAGCTCGTAGACGCTACGCAGGCATTTGAGGCCTTGCCCCGACACGCCGTTAGACCTGTAATAAAACCATCGGAGTGTTGCGAGGTGGGCGAAGATGAGCTTTCTGGAGTTGGGCGTTTTTGTGTTAGGTGTGGCCATAGGGTTGATCTTCTCCTTCCTAGGACTTGGAGCCCTGCCGGGCTGGAGCTTGGCATTCGTTCTGCAGGTTCTATTTTGCCTGACGGGCTTCCCCCTTCTTTTCCTATTAGTTGTTGCTTTTATATGTTCATATCCAGATGACGGATGGCTCGCCTCAGGGCGACGCCTGGCCGCAAAAGCGCGGGAGTCAGCAGGTCATGGTTCCGGCGTGACGGATCGCGACAACACGAATCCTTGAAACGACGCGGCGGACAAGACCAAGCTAAATCTGATTTGAAAGACAGCGTTGCGACGGCCCCGCCACAGATCATCAATCCACGTTGATCGTTCAATGGAAAGTACCTGCGATGTTTAACCCGGCCCCTGTCTTAGACGCCATGCAAACGAACCTTGAGCGAGGTGCCTTCTCGGAACTGCGATTTCTCATCGAGTTCTACCGACGTCACGTCGCCGGCAGCGGAGAACTCGGCTCGAGCAGATATGTGCGCTCGCCCAGTCAGGCATAGATCACGAGGAAAGGTTTGGTCGTTGGTCGCTGCTGGACAGAGACCACCCTGCAACGCAGAGCCTGCGGGTCCAAGGATTCTACAAAGACCTGTTTCCAGACACCGCGTAACCGGCCTTGATTTCTCTTCGTTCGCTGGCAACACTCCGCGATTTATTTTACTCCTCCAGAAGCGCACCGTCGGCAATCTCGCCCAGCCGCGCGTAGATGTCGGTTGGCGTGTAGGCGTCAAGATGAATCCGTCGCGCTACCGACTTCGCGACGTGATGAACCGAACTGCCGGAGGTGTCGATTTCGTCGTCTACGCGATAGATCTTGCGAAGGTTCGCCTGAAGGTTCGAAATCACCGCTTCGTCGCTCTCCTTGTGCCGGCTGATGACGCGGGCCTCGAGTTCGCGCGGATCGCCGTTCATCATGATCACCTGTCCTTCGACGATGCGCCTCTCCGACTTGCCTGGACTGAACGCCGCCAGCATTGCCGACGCCTTGTCCTTCGTATCTTTTGGTCGGGTGAAGGACAGCGGATCGAGTGGCGGACGATCCACCGCAATCAGTCCGATGCGCTTGTCTATTAGAGCGAGGTTCTTTTTGGTGAACTGGGTAAGGATCCATGCATCGACTTCCGCCCGCTCCCGATCATCAAGATCGGTCCACGCCTTCGCCAGAAGCTCGTTGCGCGGCTCCGTCCATTCTTCGAATGTAACCAGCGAGGAAAGGTAGGAAAGTGCGGTGGTCTTTCCGGCGCCGATCGGGCCGGTCAGATAGTAGACGTAACGTAGTGGAATTGCTTCCTCCTCCGCTGCATGCACGAGATCCATCTGATCGAGCGTGATCAGGCGCCCAAGGGAAGCGATCTCCTCGTCGTCCAGGAACAGCGTGATCAGGTTGTAGACCTCGAAGTTGGCCTCCCTGATAAGCTTCTCGACCTCGGGATTTCTTGTTTCGCCCGGAGCCCGCCAGTGAACGTAGTAGTGGAAGTTCCCCGGATTGATCCGCGCGTTCTGACGAAGAAGGTGCCGCAGGGTCTCGTCCACCAGCGACAGACCGATGAACACGCAGGTGGTGCGCGCGAGATGGTGGAGCAGGGAGGCATGGTGGCCAGCCATGCTTTCGATTAGCTGGTCGGCGAATTCGTCTTCCGAGAACACGAGGTTTTCGCTCGGATGTTCAAGGATGTTGCTCGGCAGATATCCGTTCGGGTGGTATATCACCGCCGAATTCCTCTTCGGCTGCAGCGCGACGTCCCAGACGGTCTCGTACGGTCGACCGTACGGCGCACTTCTGTCCGCCTGAAGGAGCCGCTCTATCATGTCGTCGAAGTTGTAGTTCACGGTCATCGGGCTGTCCGCGACGATCGGGATCAGGCTCGCAAGATATGGATGCTTTTCGCGGAGGAGTTCCGCCGTCTCGGGCGCACCCTCGTACAGGCACGACTGAACGATGCGTCGCCACTCGCCGTGGACTTTTCTAAGGTTCTTGGCGGACGGCTGCACCCTCAGCTCGTCGAGTCTCTTCGTTCTGTAATGCTGGAGGAGCATCTGTGTCTTGGCGGTCGCCGAGACCCCGTCGGTCGCCGCAAGCAGGTGCTCGCCACCCACGCTGGGGGCCTTCGCTATGCGCTCCACCAAATCATCCCAGGCAGGGAAGCCCACGGCCTTGCTGACACCGGCCCCGAAGACAAGTCCCAACGCCTTCGATGCGTGTCTTTCGCGCATGTGGACGATCGCACGCGCGTGCTGCCCCAGAACCTGTCGGTCCAGCTTGCTTAAGCTCATCGTTCAATCCTGTCTTTTCCTGGCCGGCGCCCGCTCATGATGTCAATGAGACCCGCACAGGATCAAGGTGTCAACAAGCCACCCGCGTAGCGTCATGATCGCCGTGTCGCAAGTGTTCGAATTCAAAAAGCTCCCAGCGGCATCGGCACCGTGGCATAGCCTGTCGAAGCCGCTCCGGAAACATGGATTCGATGTTTACCTTCAATCGCGCTGTCATATAGGACTTGCAAAAAGGAAGACGTTGGGTCGCTGCTGCGGCGGTTCGCCCAAAGGAACATGTCAAAAATTTGCTTGCGGGATAGGAACCTACTCGATATAAGTTTGTTGTACTTCGAGCGCTTGGGCTGAAACGCCACGGCGCAGCTAGCGACTGGTCGACTGACGTGATAACACGGATAGCGCTAGCCCGCTGGAGAAATCCAGTCACACGGTTACGCCGGTGGACCGAGAGGTTTGGTTGGTCGAGTAATACAATAGGGCGGCTCCGGCCGCCCTATTGCTTTCCAAACACAGCTTCTTGCACGATCCGGCCAAACGGCGCCAGCCGTCGGAACCGCACTTGCATGTCTTTGACATAGGCACTTTCGATGTAAAGGTTCATGGCGCAAGCGCTTACCTGATTCTTGTTAACCAGGCCGCATGCCATCGTTCAGATCTCTCCCTTAAATCTTGTCCTGGCTGCTTACGGCGGATGCCTGAATCCTGGCCCATTTCGCGGACATCATAGGAAGCCTTTTCGCAAACGGAGCTGCCGACCTGACGTCAACACGCTTCTCGACCCCCATTTATTTCGTAGTAATCTATGCATAGGATCCTCCGGGATGTGCAGGCTGTTTCAAATCCTGCATTCGGGGACGAAATTTGCTCACGAAAAACCACGCACAGGAGAGCTTGAGCAGGGCGTACATGCACGCCCTGGCTTCGGCGGCACGCGTCCTTCTGAACGTGGGGGACGTCTTCGACTACGGGCTCGACGGCTCCTTCGATACGATCGACGTTCTTGAAAGCAAGGACAGCCGAAACGGAATTCGTCGCCTGTTTCGTCCGGCCCGATGCCCGATATCATTTCAGCTCAAGAGTTCGACAAAATGGAGGTATGACGGCGATGACGTGCTGTGGTCGATTGCCGGTCAGGACTACGACAAGCTTGTCAGTGCCGGGACGGCCGTCGTCCCGGTCTACCTGATACTCCTGTGTCTTCCTAAGGAAGAAGCCGCCTGGACGAGTTTCAGCGAGGCCGAGCTACTCCTTAAGCACTGCTGCTACTACATGTCGGTGACCGGGGTGCCGCTCCGACAGACGGACACGTCGAAGCAGCTGAGAATACCGCGAGCAAACCTGTTGAACGCCGTGTCCCTTAAGAGCATGCTTGATGCCCAGCGCGTGCGCATACAACAACTTGAAGGGTGAAAGGATTCGGCATGCTGCTCACCCGTGATCTTCTTGTGAAGTATCTTGCCGGCCTTGGCTGGAAGCGGGAGGAAACGCCCGACAAAGCCGTGTTTCGCATGCGCCCCCCTGCGGATCGGTTTCCTTCCGCCCGATCCATCCTGTTTTCAGTCGCCGCCGGTCCCGAAGGCGAGGCACGGGAAGTTGAGATTGCAGTCGGCCACCTTCAGGACGTCTATGGAAAGACCAGGGCCGAGATCGAGCGGGGAGTGGCCTCGAAGTCCCATGACCTGCTGCTTGGCAAGGTTCCGGACGAGTACCTTCGCAACGACACCATCGAACTCCGCGGCGTCCGTTCGTACATGAACGGCATGCGCGGCCTTCTCGCGAACTCGGCAACGACCGTCATGACCGGGCACCGGGCGTTCCCGAAATCCACCCGGTCTGCCTTCGACTACGCAGACACGTGTGGTTTCGGACATACTTTCAGGGGCAGCTTCGGCCTCGTGATCGAGGCTCCGCTGAAGGGTGCCGAACAGACGGCAATGCCCTTCGGAGAGTCGAAGGCGCCGCTTGGAAGGCAGGTCGTGGAAAGAATTGCCATCGGTCTTGCCTCGGTCGCGGTCGCTCAAAAGGAGGACGATGCGGAGGCGATCGTCGAGCGGGAAGGCGGCCTGAATGCCGCCATGTGCAAGGATCTGATCTCGATCATCAGGAACTCCGGCATCCCGCGCATCAGGATCTCCATAGCATGGTCGCCTGAAGCCGCAGCGCCGCAGGTGCAGTCGGACGACCTCGTTATCGAGGCCCGGCAGCTGCGTGTTCTTCAGCAGGCCCATAAGCGTCTGACCGAAGAGGAAGACCCTATACGCGTCACGATCACCGGACCCATCATCGACCTCCATTCCGACACGAATCCTATGGATTTCGAAAACGAGGAAGGCGAGCGTTCCGTTCAGATCTCTTGGGCAAGTGCCGATTATGGCGTCAAGAAGGTGCTTGTGAAGCTCGATCCGAGGCAGTACCTGACCGCGCACGAGGCGCATGGACGCGGGCAGCTCGTTCAGATCGAAGGCAGGCTTTCTCCGCGCAGGCCGTGGACGTTGGAGGATGTCACGAAACTCATCCCTCTCGCGCCTTTGACACAGGGCTGATGCGGCGGCTTGCCGCCGGATCCCCCGCGTCAGTTCGTTGCCGCTAGCGCTGCGACGGCATCTTGTATCTGAAGTACGTGGCCAGTTCGCCAAGCTGCTTCGTCACCATTGCAAGCCGTTCTTCGTCGCCTGCCAGAACCGAGGCCGTCGCTTCCTCACCGTTCACCTGCCATGAAAACGAAGACAGAAGCTCGTGCATGACTTCCCTGTTCTCCGAATAGATCTGCCAGATGCGCCGTGATTCCGGCTTGAACTCCGCCGTAAGAGACAGGCCACCGTCCTTAAAGGAGACTCGAAAGGAGAACTTCCTGGAGGTCATGTAGACGTAGACCGGCCCGTCGCCGGGGAGCTCGGGGACTATGAAGGACGGACAGTTTTCTCCCGCCAGCCTGATCAGCAGGCGCCATAGGCCCATGTCCTTGTCCGTAGGGTGGTAGAGCGGCCCGATCCTTGCTTCGAATTCCGACCGTTCTGCGAAGTAGGGCCTGATCGTCTCGTGAGCGAAGGCCAACGGGAGGTTCATCCTCTTCAGCGCCCAGATAGCGTCGATCGCGATCATCCCGCGTCCCATCATGTACCGCACGGGATTGACGTAGCGGCGATGAAAGGCGATGGCCGAGGCGCGGTCCAGCAGGCCACGGGTCGCGCCGTAGGGACTGACGAATCCCTGACGGACCAGTTCCGGAATGGATGCAGAGGACGCTCCAGTTATCGCGATGAACTCGCAGGACAGCATCGCTCCTTGCGGAACCTGCGTCCGCCCGACCTTCGCGGCCTTGCCGCCGCGGCCAAGCTTTTCCGGCCGCTTGAAAAGGACGCACTGAAGCCCGTCCGACGCACCTCGGTAGGCAGGAAGCTTTCCTGTGACCACGTCCGCCATGACGCGCCCCATTCCTCTGGCGTGATGGCGTGCGAAGGTGCGCATGCCCACGGTCCGCACCGTCCGCGGTTCCAAGGGAAGCGAGGAAAGCGTTTCCAGCATCTGGTCCAGTTCCGACCTGATGAAGAAGAGGCGGGCGCTGTTTGTTCCGGTCTTCGAAATCGCCACACGCCTTCCGTCCAGGGAAAGGCACTTCGACATGACCGTTGCCTGCTCCTTGGTGCATCCCAGAAGCTTGGCAGCCGAGGCAAGCGGGACAGCCTCGGCCGCGACGGACCTGACTTGTTCGGCGATTTCGAAAGGGATGCCTGCGCGCAGACGTTCGGTGGTCATCTCCGGCCATAGCTTGCGAAGAAGCGTCGTGACACCATGTCTTGTAAGCGACGTCTCGCCCGCCATGGCGGCCAAATGAAGCGGCACTTCCACGCCAGGTTTGGTACGAAGAACGTTCGTCAGCACGCCGTGTCTTGCCGCCGCCTGCAGCATGG
>CAMFHT010000136.1 GCA_945952245.1 uncultured Rhizobium sp.
AAGAGAGACATCATACTCGATGTTCTCGGAAGGGCGGGCCATCCCATAACCAACAGGAACAGGTACCGGCACAGCGAGTGGCAGGAACCCTGGGGCCATGTCGTCATCGCCGTCAGCGAAGAAGGCGAAGGCGTCTATACCGAGGTGCAGTCGCTGAGCTGACCGACAAAAAGCCGGCTTCCGTGTCCATTGCCCTCAAGCGTTTCCGGGCTAGTTTAAGCAGGAGGAAAGCCTGGATCAGCAAGAGGAGGAGCGACGATGAGTCTTGATGGCATGTCCCGCCTGGAGCGGCTGCACGAGATCGTGGACGAGAGGCTGTCGAGCCTTCTCGGCGAGATGACGGAAGCGGGATGGGAGTTGCACGAGATCGTGGGTTCCATTCGACGCGCCATGGAAGCACGGGTATCGGAGCGGGATGGCGCGCTAAAGGAGGCGAGCAAGGCGGTTTCCCAGGATTTCGTGTCCGACGGCAACGAGGGCTGAAGCAGCTTATAGACTGAAAGGCCCGCGGCGGAACACCGGCGCGGGCCTTTCTTCATCTGGACTTCAGGTCTCCGAAGACGGCGCAGAATCCGTCGCATCGTCTTCCACCGGCCGCTTCGTGCGCATGACCTTCAGCACGAAGACGAAGAAGGCAGGCACGAAGAAGATGGCGAGCACGGTTGCCGAGATCATGCCGCCGAGAACGCCGGTGCCGATCGCGTTCTGGCTGGCCGCACTTGGGCCAGTCGCGATGGCGAGCGGCACGACGCCCAGCGTGAAGGCAAGCGAGGTCATGATGATCGGGCGGAAGCGCAGGCGCGCCGCCTCGATCGAGGCTTCGAGGAGGGATTTTCCTTCGGCATAATACTCCTTGGCAAACTCTACGATCAGGATCGCGTTCTTTGCAGAAAGACCGATGATCGCGATCAGACCGACCTTGAAGTAGAGGTCATTCGGCATGTCGCGGGCAAGGACCGCCAGAACCGAGCCGACCACCCCGAGCGGCACGACGAGCATGACCGCAAGCGGAATGGACCAGCTTTCATAGAGACCGGCGAGCAGCAGGAAGACGAAGAGGATGCTGAGCCCGAACAGGATCGGCGCCTGCGAACCGGAACTGATCTCCTCCAGCGATTGGCCGGACCATTCATAACCGAACCCTTCCGGCAGCTCGGAAGCAAGCCGTTCCATTTCGGTGATGGCCGCTCCCGAGGATTGGCCGGGAGCCGCAGCGCCCGAGATGCGCACGGTCGGATAGCCGTTATAGCCGGCGATCTGCGGCGGCCCCTTCTGCCACTGGGCAATCGCGAAGGAGGAGAGCGGCACCATGCCGCCGCTCGCATTGCGGACGTTGATCTTGAGGATATCCTCCACCTGCAGGCGGCTTCGGTCCTGCGCCTGCACGATCACGCGCTGCATGCGCCCGGCATTCGGATAGTCGTTGATATAGGACGAACCAAGGTTCGCCGTGATCGCATTGTTGATATCGGCAAAGGAAATACCGAAGGTGTTTGCCTTTTCGCGGTCGATGACGAGCAGCACCTGCGCGGCATCCGGAAGTCCCTCGATGCGGAGCCCCGCGACCACCTTGCTTTGGGCGGCCTTTGCCATAAGGTCGGCTGCGGCCTTGGAAAGGGCTGCCTGCCCCAGTCCGCCGCGGTCCTGCAGGCGGAAGGAGAAGCCGCCCGTGGTGCCAAAGCCCTGGATCGGCGGCGGCGAGAGCGCGAAGGACTGGGCATCCTTCAAGCCGAAGAGTTTCATGTTGGCGCGGTTGGCGATATCCTGGACACCATTGCCCGCCCCACGCTCCGACCAGTCCTTCAACGTCACGAAGGCGAGCGCCGCATTGGCGCCATTGCCGGAGAAGCTGAAGCCCTGGATGGCGACGATGTTCTCGACGGCAGGCTCTGCCCGGAAGATCGCCTCGATCTGCTTGATCGATTCGATCGTGCGGTTGGCGCTCGCTTCCGGCGGGCCCTGGATGTCGACGATCAGGAAGCCTTGGTCCTCATTGGGCACGAAGGAGCCGGGCAGGTTGATGTAGAGGTAGCCAAGGCCGGCGAGCAGAGCGAGATAGACCACCATCATGCGGCCCGCACGCTTCGCCATGCCGCCGACGGACCAGGTATAGCCCGAGGCGAGGCGATCAAAGCTGCGGTTGAACCAGCCGCCGAGGCCACGCTTTTCGTGATGACCCTTGATGGGCTTCAGGAAAGTGGCGCAAAGCGCCGGTGTCAGCGACAGCGCCAGAAAGGCGGAGAACAGGATCGACACCACCATGGTGAGCGAAAACTGGCGGTAGATGATGCCGGTCGAGCCCGGGAAGAAGGCCATGGGGATGAAGACGCAGGCGAGCACCAGCGTGATGCCGAGAATTGCGCCAGTGATCTGACTCATCGCCTTGCGGGTCGCAGCCTTTGGCGGCAGGCCCTCATGGGCCATGATGCGCTCGACGTTTTCCACCACCACGATCGCATCGTCCACCAGGATGCCGATTGCGAGCACCATGGCGAACATGGTGAGCACGTTGATCGAGAATCCCGTTGCATACATGACGGCGCAGGTGCCGAGCAGCGCGACCGGTACCACGAGCGTCGGGATGACCGTGTAGCGGAAGTTCTGCAGAAAGACGAACATCACGATGAAGACGAGGCCGACGATCAGCGTATGGATCACCTTCTCGATGGACGCGGAGACGAAGGGGCTGGTGTCGTAGGGAACGGAGTATTCGACGCCCTTCGGGAAGAACTTGCCGAGTTCCTGCATCTTCGCCTGGATCGCCTTCGAGACGGCGACCGCATTGCCCGTGGAGGACAGCTGGATACCGACGGCGGCTGTGGGCTGGCCGTTCAGGCGGCTCGTGAAGTTGTAGGATTCGGCACCCTGCTCGACGCGTGCCACGTCCTTCAGCCGAACCGTCGAGCCATCCGGATTGGCGCGCAGGATGATCTCGCTGAACTGTTCCGGCGAGGTGAGCTGTCCCTGGACCAGAACGGTTGCCGTCAAGTCCTGCGAGACGGGATTGGGCGCGGCGCCGATCTGGCCGGCGGCAACCTGCGCGTTCTGGGCGGAGATCGCGGCATTGATGTCGGCGGCGGTGAGGTTGAGGCCCACCATCTTGTCCGGGTCGATCCAGACGCGCAGCGCGCGCTGGGCGGCGAATACCTGGGCGCGGCCGACGCCATCGATGCGGCGGAGCTCGCCGATGATGTTTCGGTTGATGTAATCGCCGAGCGCCACCTCGTCGCGGCTGCCATCGGTGGAGGTGAGCGCCAGGATCATCAGGAAGCCGGAGCTTGCCTCTTCCACCGTCACACCCTGCGTGCGCACCGTGCCGGGAAGGCGCGGCTCGACGCGGCGGATGGCGTTCTGCACGTCGACCGAAGCCTGGTTGATGTCGGTACCGGCGCGGAAGGTGGCGTTGATGCTCACCGAACCGGAATTGTCCGATGTGGATTCGAAGTAGAGGAGACCTTCGACGCCGTTCAGCTCCTCCTCGATCTGCCGGGTCACGCCCTGATAGATTTCCTGCGGCGAAGCGCCGGGGAAGGAGGTGGAGATCGAAAGCTGCGGCGGCGCCACCTGCGGATATTGCGCCACGGGCAGGTTGGGAATGGCCAGGATGCCCGCGATCGAAATGAAGAGCGCGAAGACCCAGGCCAGCACGGGCCTCTGGATGAAGAGCTGCGCCATGTCAGATTACTCCGCGGGCTGCTGGGCAGGGGCGGCACTTGCCTGACCCTGGTCGGGATTGGCGGGAGACCAGGGCTCGGGCGCGACCTTGCCCCCGGGCTGGACCTTCTGGACACCATCGACGACCACCTTTTCGCCGCTCTTCAATCCGTCCTCGACCACCCATTCGGAGCCAAGCGCCTTGCCCAGCGTGATCGTGCGAAGCTCGGCGGCATTGTCCTTGCCGACGAGGTAAACCTGCGCCTGCCCCGCCTCGTTGCGGGTGACGGCACGCTGCGGCACGGTCAGCCCGTTCTGGCGCACTGCCTGCTCGATGCGCACGCGGACATACATGCCGGGCAGGAGATCGCCCTTGGGATTGGGGAACTCTGCCCGGAGCGTGACCTGCCCCGTGTTCGGATCGACGTTGGCGCTGGCGAAAAGCAGGCGTCCGGCCTGGCCATAGACAGTGCCATCGTCGAAGACGAGCTCGACCTTGGCTTCGCCCGGCGCGGTGCTGGCAAGCTCGCGGGAGGCGACCGCCCGCTTGAGCTTCAGGAGCTCTTCCGCAGACTGCGTAAAATCCGCATAGACGGGATCGACCTGCTGGATCAGCGCAAGATTGGAGGCGCCGTCGGCGGTGACGAGGGCGCCTTCGGTCGCCAGAGCTGCACCGATGATGCCAGTGATGGGCGCGCGGACCTCGGTATAGTCCAGATTGATCCGTGCCTCCTCGAGCGCGGCCTCTGCCAGCGCCACGTCTGCATCCGCCTGCGCGACGTTCAGCGCCGCCGTATCGAAATCCACGTTCGTTGCTGCATTGCGGTCACGCAGAGTGCGCTGGCGCTCTAGCTGCTGCTTCGCATTGGCCTGCGTCGCCTTGGCGCGGGCCAGCGAGGCCTCCGCACTTTCGACGCGGACCCGGAAGAGCTTCGGATCGATCCGGTAAAGCACGTCTCCCTTGTTGACGAGCGTCCCCTGCTCGAACACCCGCTCCTGCAGGATACCGGAGACGCGCGCGCGCACTTCGGACGTCCGGGTCGCGGCAATGCGGCCCGGCAATTCGTTCACGACCGGCACGGCATGACCCTTCAATTCGAAAACGCCAACGGACGGCGGCGGCATGCCGCCGGCATCCTGTGCAACCGTATCGCCAACGGTCAAACCGATCGTCAGGCAGGTCATCAGCCAAAGAGTGGGGTGGGTCCAGCGACTGCGGCGCATGTTGTGCTTTTCTTTCCTGAGGTGGACGTCTTGGGAGGAGGTCAGGTTTCGGGATAGGAGAGGTAGATGGTGCGAACGCCGTCGAGGATCCGGGCGCGCTCGGCATCGTTCCAGTTGTGAAAGTTGAAGATCTCGCTGCAGCAAAAGCCCATAAGTGCGAGATAGGCGAGAAGTGCCGCTTCCGGCTTCGGACCGCGGGTTACTGCCTTGAGGTTTTCGGTCGTCACTTCACGCATGGTATCAGGGATCTTTTCCGCTGAAGACATGGACGCGCTGACGGCCATGGCCACCGCCTTGTCCGCATCGTCGAGAAGCCGTTCGGCAACCGCGATCCGGCCAAACAGCTCGGGGTGCGGCGTTCCGGCATTGTCCCTGACTGCCGCTTCGATGCGTTTGCGCTCCGCCTCGAGCTGGCGATCGATCATCGCCTCGAGAAGGGCGCTCTTCGACTTGTGATCGTACATGACGGTCGCCTTGCTGATACCAGCCTCCTGCGCGACAGCGTCGATCGACAGGCCGGCAGCGCCCAGCCGCAGCACCACGCGCTCGGCAGCGTCCAGAACCGTGTCCCTGGATATTTTTCTGTGACGACCCATAATACTTACCAAAAGTTATTCCATATATTTACGAACGGATGGACGGAAATCAACCGAAATTCGAATCTCTGACGCTTATGGTTGGATGTTTTCTTTTAGATCCTGTTCCATACCGTTCATGAGTTGCATATTTTGATGAGTGGATGGCCCGACGTCAGGTGATGATCGCCTGACGTTCATCCCCGCCTTGACTTGGCGCAGCGGAAAATGCTGATCATTGGATACAAAAATCCAAACTGCCGGCAGCAATCATGTCCCGGCGCAAACATCCGGAGGATCTGCCGATGCAGAAGAGAAACCTTGGCCAGACGGGAATGTCGATCGCGCCGATCGTCCTTGGCGGCAACGTCTTTGGATGGACCATCGACGAGCCGAAAAGCTTCGAGGTTCTCGATGCCTTCATCGACCAGGGTTTCGATGCCATCGACACTGCCGATTGCTACTCGGCCTGGGCCGATGGCAACAAGGGCGGAGAATCGGAAACGATCATCGGCAACTGGCTGAAAGCCAGGTCCGGCATGCGCGACCGCGTCAAGATCTTCACCAAGGTTGGTTCCGTCAATGGCGGGCCCCACCCGTATGGCCTCTCGGAAAAATGGATCATCGAGGCGGCGGAAAACTCGCTGAAGCGGCTGCAGACAGATGTCATCGACCTCTATTTCGCCCACTGGCCGGACCCTGCGGGCACGCGCTACGAGGAGACGCTCGGGGCTTTCGACAAGCTGATCAAGGCTGGCAAGGTGAAGTCGATCGGCGTTTCGAACGTCGATGCGGCGCAACTCGAAGAAGCGCTCGGCGTATCCAGGGCGCAGGGGCTTCCAGCCTATCAGGTGCTGCAGCCGGAATACAATCTCACTGACCGTGGCAGCTTCGAAGGCCCGCTTCAGCAGGCTGCCATCGCACACGGTCTCGGCGTCATCACCTATTTCAGCCTCGCCTCCGGCTTCCTGACGGGGAAATACCGTTCGGAAAAGGATCTGGGCCAGTCCGAGCGCGGCGGCGACATCGGGAAATATCTCGACGAGCGGGGCCATCGGATCCTTGCCAGCCTCGACAGGATTTCTAAGACACATGGAGCGCAGCCGGCGGAGGTAGCGCTCTCCTGGCTCTTGCGAAAGCCGGGCGTGACGGCTCCGATCGCAAGTGCGACACGGGCTGCGCATGTCGAGAGCTTCGCCCGTGCAGCTGAACTCGAGCTAACGGATGACGAGGTGCTGGCGCTGGACAAGGCCGGCGCCTGAAGGACGAAGGGCGGCCTCCCTTGGCCGCCCTTCTCTATTCGTACCTCTGGCAGATCAGGCCCGACGCCTCAAACCCTCCTCCCGAAGGGCATGGCCACCACCCTGGCCGGCCGCGGCTCTTCCGAGCCGGAACTGTCCAAGACGGCCCATCAGGACTGCGACTTCGTTGGCAAGCGTGTGGGTTGCGGCGTTCGATTCCTCCACCATGCCGGCATTCTGCTGCGTGGCGAGATCCATCTGGTTCACTGCACTGTTGATTTCCTGGAGACCCGTCGCCTGTTCGCGCGCGGCCTGCGCGATCGCCTGGATGTTGAGGTCGATCTTGTGCACCTCCGATACGATGGACTGCAGCTCGGCACCGGTCTGGTCGACCAGCGCCACACCCTGCTTCACATGGGCGCCGGATGCGCTGATCAGCCCCTTTATCTCCTTAGCAGCCTGGGCCGAGCGCTGGGCGAGCTCGCGCACTTCCTGTGCCACGACTGCAAACCCCTTGCCTGCCTCGCCGGCACGGGCCGCCTCGACACCGGCATTGAGCGCAAGCAGGTTGGTTTGGAAGGCGATCTCGTCGATCACGCCGATGATGTTGGAAATCGACTGGGAAGACGTCTCGATCTGCCGCATGGCCTGGATGGCGTTTTGCACCACCTCGCCGGAGCGCTCGGCTCCCGACCTCGTATAGGACACGAGCTTGCCGGCCTCCTGGGCCCGCTGGGCCGTATCCTTGACCGACGTCGTGATCTCTTCCAGCGCCGCGGCGGTCTCTTCCACCGAGGCCGCCTGCTGTTCGGTGCGGTGCGCGAGGTTGTCGGCTGCGGACTGGATTTCGCGGGAGCCGACTTCGATCGTGACGGCGTTTTCGCTGAACGAAAGCAGCGCCTGTTCCAGTTTCTCGACGGAGCCGTTGAAATCCGCGCGGATGCTTTCGAGTGCGCCGGCGAATGGCGTGGACACGCGGGTGGTCATGTCGCCGGCAGAGAGGCGCCCGAGCGCCGCGCCGAGTTCGGACACGGCGAAGCGGACGTCCGCTTCCTGCGCCGATGCGATGCGCGCCCGGTCGGCCCGTTCCTCTTCCTGGCGCAACCGGCTCTGCTCGGCCTCGGCCTCGAGCTCCACCTTACGGCGGTTGTTCTCCAGAAGTACGCCGAGCGACCGCGAAAGGTTGCCGAGTTCGTCCTTGCGGTCGATGTCCTTCAGCGACACGTCCAGTTGCCCGCCGGCGATCCGGTCCGTTTCTGCAATCACATTGGTGATCCGGCCGACGAAGCGGCGCGCGATCAGCCAGCCGAACACCGAGAGCACGAGGGCGGCGACGGCGACGATCGCAGCGGCATTCATCGCCATGGCGTTCAACTTGGCAAGCACGGTGCTTTCCGGCACGGACGCAACCGCATACCAGGTATTGCCGGGGCCGAGCTGAATGGGATAGGCGACGGCATAGCTCCTCTCGCCGCTCTCGGCTGTCAGCTCCAGCGACTGGCTTGGCGTCTTGATCAGCCGCTCCCAGTCCTGTCCCTCCGATTTCATATCCTTGAGACTCTTGCCAGCGAGAGTCGCATCCGGATGCCCGACCACATTTCCGTTTTCCGTCACGAGGCCGACCCAGCCGCTGCCCATCGGATGAATGGTCGAAAGATAGGCTCTCGTATCCGCAAGCGAGAGGTCGAGGCCGGCAACGCCGATCGGCTGGCCGTCCCGGATGATCGGCTTGGTCACCGACGTCATCAACACGTCCTTGCCATCGACGGGATAGATATAGGGCTCGATCACCACCGGCCGCTTCTCGGTCATCGGCTTCAGGTAATAATCGCCGGCGCCGGGCTTGGTATAATCCACGAGCGGCGTCAGCTGGATATCGCTTCCGGCACGGAACCAGTAAGGCACGAAGCGGCCCGTCGCATCATGGCCAGGCTTTCCGACGAAATTAGCATCCTTCCCGTCAAAGGCGTTCGGCTCCCAAGCCGTCCAGGTCGCGAGAATGTCGGGGTTCGAAGAAAGAAGATTCTTCAGCAAGCTGTTCACGGCGGTCCGGTCTGTCAGGCCGTCAGCCTTGACGGTCGCGAGACTGACGTTCAGCGTATCGATCAGCTTGATTGGTGCACCCAGCGAGGACTGGATGCTGAGCGCGGTTGCCTGCGCCGTCTGCTCCATCTCACGGATGCTTGCCTGCTTCACGTCCTTGTAGGCATCATAGAAGAGGACACCCGATGCGGTGACCGTTGCGACCACTCCGCCGGCCGCTACCGCGAAGATATTCCGCGCTGTCGCTGATTTCATGACTGTCTCCCCGGCAACCGAAATAGTCGCCCCACCCCTGGTCAAACATTCGGCACCGAGCCGACAGGGATACGATGGTTGGAAGAGTGTAAAATATAATTAAAATGCAATCATAGTTTTCAAACGAGACCAATTTACACCATGCGTAGAACAGAAGCTGCCTGACAAAAGTTAAACATGCTTAATCACCGGTTGCGCAAACCGTGACTTTACAGGGCAGGAGATTCGCGTGTTTCAGCGCAATTTTCAAGCTTGGCAGCGGCTTCCAGCATAAGACCTGCCAAGATTGGTTCTCGCCTTCGTTGTGGCTTCTTTAACGCCCGCCATGCTTATGGTTCCAACGGCAAATTGACGTTTCTTCTCCCACTGACGGTGCAGCCTATGTTCAAGGTTCTGACTTGCGTGACGAGCGAGCACAATCCCGTGCTTGTCGGCCTGGCAGGCCTGATCTGCTTCCTCGCAAGCTATTGTGCCAGCGTTCTCCTCGAACGCGGCTTTTCATCGAAAAGTGCCGCGCGGTGGGTATGGCTGGTCACGGCAGGTGCATCGGGCGGCTTTGGCATCTGGGCAACCCATTTCGTCGCCATGCTGGCCTATGAGCCTGGCGTGGTCGTCGGATATCACCAGGGGCTGACGCTTCTTTCGCTGCTGATTGCCATGTTGGCGACGACGGCCGCGACGGTCTCGAAGAGCGCGTTCAAAGGCATCACCGCGGACCTCGCTGCCGGCCTGTTCTTCGCCGCGGGCACGGCGATGATGCACTTTACCGGCATGCTGGCCATCGAAGTCCCGGGCGACACGGTCTGGGACCAGAGCTACGTGATCGGCTCGATCACGCTCGGCGTACTCTTCTCGATCATCGCTTTCCGTATGTCCGGCAGCGAGAGCAGGTCTTTCGGGAACAAGCTCCTCCCGGCCCTCGTGCTGACCCTCGGCGTCGTTTCGCTGCATTTCACCGCGATGGCCGGCATTACCATCCTGCCGAATGCCGACACGGTGGACC
>CAMFHT010000137.1 GCA_945952245.1 uncultured Rhizobium sp.
CAAAAGCGGCGTCGGCAATCTTCGGGTCCGGAACCTTGTCCTTGGAGAAATCGCCCAGCAAAACGTCGGTCGCGGTCTTGCCCTGGTCCTTGACCAGCTGGTCGAAGGTCACGCCGGTGCGAACCGCGGTTTCGGCAGCCTGTGCCAGTTCCTTGTCGGCAAAGGTCAGCTGCTCGATGGTGCGCGTGGCGGGCGTCTTGAAGCTTTCCTTGCGCTTTTCGAACTCCGCCTTCACCTGGTCCTCGGTCACGGAGGCCGGATCGGCGATGTCGGCGGGCTTAAGCTCCACCAGCGAAAGCTTGCGCGTTTCCGGCGCGCGGTAGCGGGCCTTCACGCCCTCGAACCACTTCGCCAGCACGTCGTCGGCCGGCGCCTTGATCGGGTCGATATTGGCATAGGTCAGCAGCAGGTAATCGATGGTACGGTTTTCGTCGCGGTACTGGGTCAGCGCGTCGACGAGAGCCTTCGGCGGTTCGAAACCGTCGGACACTGCGTCCACGATCTGGCTGCGGACGGCAACGCGGCTGCGCTCGTCGATATAGTCGTTCGGTGCAAGACCGGCATTGCGAAGGCGCGTTTCGAACAGCTGGCGGTCAAAGGCGCCGTTGACCGACTTGAAGGCCGGATCATCGGCAATCAGACGTGCGAGGCGGTCCTGGGAAAGACCGAGCTTCATGTCGTGCGCGAGCTGGTCGAGCGCTGCGCCGGCGGAAAGCTCGGCATAGACCTGGCCCTCGACACCGAAGGCGCGGGCCTGGTCGGAGGAAAGCTGCGTTCCGAGCTGCTGGCTGAGCAGCGCGACCTGCCGCTGATAGGCGAAGCGAAACTGGCGCATGTCGATCTGCTGGTCACCGACCGTCATTACGGTCGTGGAATTGCCGTGCTGCATGCGCTGCGAGGCACCCCAGATGCCAAAGGATGCGATCAGCAGAATGAACAGGGCTTTCGCAACCACGGTTTTGGCAGCTTTTCTCAACAGTTCGAGCATCGGGTACCAGTCCTCGCAATCAATGTGTCATGTGCCATGCCGCCGCTTCGCGTTTTCCGGTGCTGAAGCGGCATGATCAGGGGCCGACAGGCGGCCGCAAATACTGTTCCTTAGAGGAATCTGAAGCGGAATAGAAGCGCCGACATGGCGAAATTCCCGCCTTTGCGGCGGGTTCGCACCAGGCTGTTCGCCGCTTGCGGTTTCAGAGCATTGCGCGCATGGCCCGCATGGCGGCGAGCGTCTTGCGCGTGCGTTCCGGATTGACGAAGTCCGGCCAGCTGGAAAGCACCACGCCGACGAATTCCGACTCCGGATCGATGTAGAGCAATTGCCCGAAGACGCCACGTGCCATCAGCACCGGCTTTCCGGCTTCCTCCACCCAGAAGGCATTGCGATAGGCGCCCTTGGGAAGAACGTGCCTGTAATCGGCGCCGAAATCCTCGTGACGACCCGCCTGCGTGTCCGCAATCCAGGCGGAAGGCACGACTTGGCGTCCATTCGCGCGGCCATCAGAGGCATAGATATGGGCGAAGCGGGCATAATCCCTGAGCGTCGCATTGAAGCCGCCGCAGCCGAGGCCATAGCCCGCGGAATCGACCGTCAGCTGCGCGTCCTCCTCGGCGCCCATGGGTGCCCAGATCGTCTCGCTGATGATCGCGGCCAGCGACTTGCCCGTCACCGCCTGCAGCGCGAAGGCCAGCACGTCCGTCTCGATCGAGCGGTAGCGGAACGAGGCGCCATGCTCGGCCTCCTTGGCCTTCAGCTGCAGAATCAGGTCCCAAACCGTCTTCGGCCAGTCCGGCTCGCCGTAGTTCTTCCAGCCGCAGGCGACGTCGAGCTTGGCCATTTCGCTGTCGACGGCAGTGTAATCCTCCGAGAATCGCACGCCGCTCGTCATGTCCAGCACGTTGCGCACGGTCGCATCGCCATAGGCGCAGGCGGAAAGCTCCGGCAGATAGGACGAGAGCGGTGCATCCGGATCGATCAGCCCGCGGTGCACCAGCACGCCGGCGGCAGCCCCCGTGACCGATTTCGCGACGGACTGCGACAGATGCAGCGTGTTCTGCTGCATGCCGTTGTAGTACCGCTCCACCACGACCTTGCCGCGGTGCATGACGAGCAGGCCATCGGTTTCGATCGAACCGAAGAAATCGCCGAGCTTTTCCTGCTGCTGCTCGAAGGCGAAGGGCAGGGCGAGAATGTCCTGGTGATCGTCCGGCATGGGCGAGGCGTGGCCCTTTCCGCGCCATACCCGTTCGGTCGGCACCATCTCGGCGACGTGCTGGAAGGTCCAGCGGTTCCAGGGCCCGCGATCCCAGTCTGCATGCGGAATCATGCCGCGGCCGAGTGCGCGGGCGGAAACGAGGGAGGACTGCGAGGGGGATTTGTCGGACATGGGCCTGCCTTCTGGGGTTCTCCTCGAGTCCTAGCACCCGGCATGGCCGATGTCATGGTCCGTTCCGCCAGCCCGGCGCAATGATTTTACTAGATATCTATTTGTGGAACCCGAACGGGCCGCGCACGTTTATGGGGGCTGTAAGGAGCCGCATACCCATGCTTTTGAATGACATGCCTTTCGCCCAGCCCTTCATCGTCCGGATGCATTGCGGCCTTGAGCGCAAATTCCTGAACACATACGACGCCCTCGATTTTCTGGAAAACGAATGGCCCGTCCGCGCCGGCACCTGCTACCGGCTGGCGCTCGACTGCTGCCGTGCGGCCCTTTCGGGGACCGGCTCCGTCCTTGCCGCGAGAAACGCCCTGGCAGAGGCCTGCCTGGAAGCCGGGTTCATGCCGCTCGACCACCAGACGGCGCTTGATACGCCTGCCGTGCGCGCTGCCTGAGACGGAACTTTTCGCGCTGCTGCGCGCTTCTCCTTTTGATAGTGGAAGGAGACTCGACATGGATACATCACAGGACAGTGCTTCCTATGCCGAAGACCGCGAAGCCCGCATTCGCGAGCGCGCCCGCGAAATCTGGGAGAACCAGGGCCAGCCGGAAGGCAAGTCGCTGGAACACTGGATGGAGGCGGAGAAGGAGTTCGGCTACGACACGCCCTTGAAGCTCGACGAGAACATCTCCGTGCTCGGCAAGCCGGAAAACCCTGGCGGTTCGGGCACGACGGGACAGTAAGCGAACTGAAATGGAATTGAAGCCCGGATGGCGAGAACCAGCCGGGCTTTTGCATTGTCAGGGACCCGGGCGGACGCCGGTCTGCGGCGCGGCCTGATCCATGGCGCGGGCATTGGCGGAAGGGCCATCCTCGGCGGACGCGGCGTCTTCGCCCGTATCGGATTCGGCTCCGTCCCGCAGCTGTGCCGCGGCCCGTTCCTCGCTGTCCGGCGGCTGACCGGGCTTCTTCTCGGCACCGGAAAGCTCCTGCTTCACAGTACCCTTGCCCTGCTTTTCGTCCTGTCGGGCGAGTTCGCGATCAATGAGGTCGCGGTCGCCTTCCGGCTGGTCCTGCAAGAGTTGATGCGGTTGCGGCTCCATGGGGTCTCCTCCTGGGGATGGACGGACACGGCGTCATGCCGCGTTCGTCATCGGTTGCCTTCCCGGGTAACCGGATGAGCGGGGAATGGTTCCCGAAGATGCCGCTGAGGGCTCGCCGCGCTTCTTCGCCTCAAGCGTCGCGGCTGATGGAGGGGCGAAGCCATAGTTCGGCCAAAATCCTTAAACACGCTGCCTTTCATGCGCGCCCAGATCCACATCATCGCCGTCCTGACAAGCCTGCTTCTGTGGGCAACGTCCTTGCACGCGGCGCAGATGGTCTACCGCGAGGCGCACCAGGCCGGCGTAATCCCCAACCTCCACCTCAAGCATCACATCCGCGATGCATTGAAAGAGCTGGCGTGACGCGACGTTTGACGCGCGGACGAAACCACTCGGACATTTGGATATGAGAAGGTGGTGAGCGCGCAGGGATTCGAACCCTGGACCTACTGATTAAAAGTCACACGGCAAAGTCAACGTTTTCAGGTGATTTGGCGTATCGTGTGCCATCCATGTGCCAACTATGCCAGAGCTTCGGCTAGCCTGTCAAACGCTTCATGATGATTGTCTGATGGAAACAAATGCCCGTACCGATCCATCGTAATCGCATAGGTTGCGTGACCTGCCAATGTTTGAACGGTTTTGGGCTGCAGGCCAGCGTCTATCCAAGTTGAGACTGCGAAATGCCGCAGGGAATGCCAGCCCATGTCAGGAACTCCTGCTAACCTAGTCAGCGGCTTCCAGTGTCGTTTCATCATGTTTGTGTGCCTGACGAAACCGCCGCGGCTATCAGTGAAGACGAAATCATCATCGCCATTGTGCTTCGCCTGCTCACGGTAGGAGGCGAGGGCGTCTGCAAGGGCCTTGCCGAGGGGCACGGTTCGCTTGCCTGCCGAGCTCTTTGTGGTGTCGATCTCTCCGAAGATGTCAACGCGGCTATCGACACTGACCCTTCTAGCTTCAAGGTCTAGAGCATTCCATTTTAGCGCCCATTGTTCCGAGGCGCGGAGCCCGGTGGCTGCAGCGAATCGAATGGCTAGGCGGATTTCCTCTGGTGCGTGCTGCAGCAGCTCACTCATCGTCGCCTTAGTGGGAGGGACAATCCGCTGCCGATCTTCATCGCGCTTCCCGATTACACGAATCCCCTTGGCTACGTTGTTCGCGACCAAGTCGTTCTCGACCGCGTGTTTTAGAACGCGGGAGAGGGTACCCAATACCCGACGACTTGTTATCACGCCGGCTCCATGCTTCCGCATTTCATCACGGAACTGAACAACGCGCCTGGCAGTCAGATCGGCAAGGGTTACTGCTCCGATGCCAGCTTTGAAGCTAACGCGGTCTTGCCGTTGCTGGCCGTCTTTTCGCGGCACATAGTTGCCGGCGGGATCGATCCAGTTTTCTGCGTGCTGCCGCTCGGTCCGAAGATAGCTCTCCGTCACCTTCTCTCCGCGGTCGCGCCGCTGCGCCATATACTCGCAGTAAAGCTTGGCTGCGTCGGCGACAGTCTTTTCGTCTGCGAGGGCGCGGTAAGTTCCTGCCCGTGTGCTGCCCTGAAGCTCAGCGAGGCGAGTTTCACAGTCGCGTTTGAGGGTGAACTGCTCACGGTGTCGTTTGCCGTATCGATCCGTGAAGTCCAATCGCCAGGCCTCATGCGTGCCGCTAGCGTTCTTCCATTTACGCTTCTTGATGACAGCCAAGCGGTGACCTCCTGATATTTGTGCCACACGTAAGCATGGCACACAAAAAGAGGCAAGGTAGGGTATTGCAAAATTTGTAAATACTAATCACCGTTCGTCAGTAGGCGCCAACAGAGCCGTGGCGCCAGTACTTTACAAATCGTGTCAAGGGAAAAAACGGAATGAAGGCTGACAATGACAATTTTGTTGAAGCTGATCTACTTATTGGGGCGCCTGCTATATCGGCTTTCCTTGGTATTTCATCTCGTCAGGTCTATCGACTGACTTATGACGGCGTATTGCCGCACTTCAAACTAGGTGGAAGTGTCGCTGCCCGCCGATCGTCCCTCACTAAATGGATGGTTGAGCAAGAGCGCGCCGCACGCGCCTAACCCGACAACTGCCTTCCGGCGCGGTGGCCGGGACGCATGCAATTCTCTCCTACAAGGATAGAGATGACTTTCCACGTCCGTTCATTGTCGGCTCAAGATGCCGAAGCAGTTATTGAGTTTATTGGCAGGGCCACAGAACTCACCCAATCGAAGACAGCCATCCGTCTAGCCAAGGACATCGCCGAAGAGACGCTCCGACAAGGCGTATGCCGGGTGACACACGCTGAGTTTGGTCGGCGGACCGGAAAGTGCCGACGCACTATCGATTTGGCACTTAAGCGAATTCAGGCGCTGGGCTTGGTGGAAAAGATAGAGCGCACACCGGAGGGGCGTTCCGTTTACCGAGCTGTTCTCGGAGGCACCAATGGCAAGGGCTGAGCATTCGGGTGGACCGGTCGAGCGTCTGGATCTGCTTGGCGCCATCATTGACGACGAGCGTGCGCGCCTCATTCACATCAAGACCGCTCGACATATCCTGAAGCGCTTCTATTCGAAGTTTGGCAATGCTCGAGCCAGTGTATCCTTTCTTCAAGAGGCCACCGGACTCACACGAGGCAGCGTAGCGCAGGCAACCTCGGACTTGGTAGAATGGGGCTACTTCTCGCGGATTATGGGCTCTGGCAAACGGCCGACCGAATACCTGCCGAACTTTAGCGTCCTGCAGTCGTTGGACGCTACTAGCGTCCTGCCGTCACCGGACGCTACGGAAACTAGTGTCCGGCAGTCACAGGACGAATGGGTCCGGCAGCCACAGGACGCTAAAGCCGCTAGCGTCCTACCGCCACAGGAGCAAACTCATTTACGTAGCGCGGTTACAACCGCAGCTACGATAAATGATACCGCGCCGGCCTCGGCGGGTGGCCTTGCGGCCCCGCCGGCCCGGGCGGTTTGTTTTGAAGTTGTAGAAGCGACCGAGGGCGAGGATGATGGCGACGCCATGCTGCACCTTAGCTTCCACGACCCGCAGGGGCAGCTGCACCAAGATAGCATCTGTATCGAGAGCCATATCCAGCGGCGGCAGCAGACCGGCCAACAGAGGCTTCAAGAGCTTCTCCGTGCCGCAGGCCTAGATGACATTCAACTCGCCGACGACCTCGTCGGCGCCCGCTGCGATGTCCTCATCGACGATGACGATTTTCAGTACGTCCCAGCCGACGAGATTGGCCGCCGGACAATGGGTATTGCGGCATAGAGTGCGGCGGCGCGGTAGCGCTGCCATCAACAGAAGGAGAACCACATGGCATACATCTTGAGCGACGCAGACAAGCCCCACCGCGGCCGCCGGCTGACCTGGGCCCAATTTACCCAGGAGACCGGGAGGCCGAAGCCGGACTACAGGCAGGTGGCGGCGAATGATAACGCGCCGGAACGGGAGGAGAAGGCGGCGTGAGTCCGTCGCATTGGCCGTGTTCAAAGTGAAGCGTTCCGGCTCTTCCTGTTTCATGTCGCAATAATTGCGACTTGATCGGCGGTCTCCGCCATGCGCCGTTCCAGCGAAAAGCAGCTCGTAGAGCTCCTTCCGGCGATGCGTGGCGTCGGAGGGGCCACCCAAATCCCTCCCGCCATCGACCTGCGGACCGCCGCCCCAATCGAGCTAAAACGCTAACACAGTTTTTTTTCCTCGCGTACGCGGGCGTGCGCGCAAGTGCGCGCGCGTGGCCGTAGCGGGCCGCTGGCCCGTTTCCTGGGTGTGGTTGGTACAAAGTCACCAGTCGGTGACATCAAGCGCGTCAGCGGGCGAATTGGGCGGTTTGGACTTTCCCGCGCCCCCGGCTTTATCTGCAAACAATTCAACTGAAGACCGCGGCAAGCGGCTGTTTCACCTCGTCAGCGAGATCTAAATGAAAACGATAATTCGTTTCCGCGGCGGCTACCCGCTGCTTCGTCGCATCCTGAAGTCTGACCCTACCGGCGCGTGGTCTATGCGAAAGGCGATGATGATCACCGGCCTCATTGCAGCCAATGACAACACTCCTGCCGCGGCCAATCCCGTAAGCTTGCAAGTCGAGCGCCGGCAGCAATACAAGCCGTCGCCTGATTGGATGGTCTCCGACGCTCACCGGGTCCGCGTCACCTGTTCGGTAAAGGATCCCGCCGGAACAATGAGACGGCATGCAGGTGCGCATGATGTTCAGCGAGTTGCAGCTGACACGTTCCGGCTGGGAGACATGGTCTTCTCGACATCATCCAGTCGGAGACGCCCTGCTGTCGGCGGCCTGATGCTCTCGTTCGGCCAGTCATCTAAAGGGCAGCCGATCGCGCCTCAGGTTGATACACGTGACGAGAAGGGCGGCGCCGGCGCGGGGCAGCGATCAGAAGCTGCGAAGCGTGCATATCTAGCGCTCCGGCCGGCTGTTGCATCCCCGCTGACCGCTGAGGGCGATTGTATGGCGACGAGTGCTATAGCTGCCATTCCCGATATGTATGACCCGCGACCAGGCGTCGAGGAAGCAAGAGCTCTTCTTGCGAAGTTCGGGGTCGACGGCTCAGTTCCGTTCAAAGCAATCGGATTAGGCAGGTTGTTGCCGACTGGATTTCCATTGGCCATGGACTGTTTTGGCGGCATCAGCGCGGGCAAGGAAACGGCGAAGACACCAATCCAGGTGGCGGAGCTAGTCGAAGACGACCCAGCCAACATCAGCGAAGGCACCATGACGGTGCTGGAGGTCGTTGCGGAACGCGGCTCATTATCAGCTCTTGGCGTTCGGTTAGGCTATAGCGGTGGATATGCGGATCGAGCTGGTAAAGGTGCATTGTTGAACGCAGTCGACGAATTAAAGCGGCTTTTCCCGGCACCCTCTAATAAGAATGTTCGGCGACCTGTGCCATTCCGTGCCTCTTCAGTGGGTTCCAATTAAGGATCGCTGATGATCCCTTTGCCACTGCTTCGGCAGTGGCACTTTCTATTGCATTAGTGACCGCGGATGTACCGGCACTTTTCAGATCCAGCCGGCGCTTTAGCGGAGCCGCTGTCGATCGACCCGCGAGACCTCCCCTGGCTCGCGGGCACCGTTTCGGAACAAGGGCGCTGGCTGTTGCTAGCGCCTTTTGTTTTGCCCATCCAACTGCAATTTTTCCGAAAGGACTAACATGCATGACCAGAAAGAGGTGACCTTTGGCGCACCCTGACACCGTTGTCGCGTCTATCGCGCAGCATTTCGGCCGGCCTGTATCGCGCGTTGAAAGCGTCGCCCGCCGCCTCCGCGAAGCGGACCAGCTGCCTGCCGGCGGACCCGGTACGGCTCCTGACTTCAACAAGGCTGACGCAATCCGCCTGCTCGTTGGGGCATGCAGCGCCGCCACCCTCGACCACGTCGCTGAAGCCACCGAAGCGCTGCTGGACGCAACGCCCGGCGGCGCCTGTTTGGATGGCGCACCGCTGACGATCCCGCGAACGGCCGAGGTCCAGCTGGCTGTTCTAGCCGGCATGGCGGAGGACGGTGACGACCTTCAGGAGCTCACGCTCGAGATTGTTCTGGATTGGCCGGAGCTGGCGCTGATCTGGTCCGATGGCGCCTGCCAGCGGTTCCAGAAGCAAGGAACGCTAGCTAACCACCCGCAGGGCGCAGCCCGTTGGGCTGTTCAGATTCCGGGGCCGACTTTCGCTGCATTTATCAGGAGTATTGCATGACTGCTCAAGCCGAAATCCCGTCTCTTCCCGACGTCTCCGCCGGCTACGCCCGTTATCTCGCCGAGGAAGACGTATTGCGAAAGCAAGCAGCTGAAGCAGATGCAAGGATCGCCGATCTCACTGATCAGCTTGCCGAACTGCTGGCTGGCCAGGCCTCGGAAACCGACGCTAGTGCGATTGAAGACGTGCGCACGGACATTCGCCGCACAAAACAACACCGTCAGGGCCTTCACACCGAGTTCGTCGCCCTTGAAGAGAAGCTACTTGCATCAAAGCACGAAGCCGCATCGAAACTTGGGGCAATGCTTAAGCCAGAGTTCCAGCGCCAAACCGCGGGTGTCCTGATTGCCGCCAAAGCGCTGCTAGCGGCGATCGAGAGCCACTGCGAAATTGACCGCCAACTGGCGACGGCAGGTGTGTTTTCAGATGATTTCTCGTTCTCAGTGTGGCCGTTCGACACGAAGTCTCTGAGGTCACTGGTCGCTTCCGCCTCGCACGCTCTTTCAGAAGGATCTCAAGCATGAAGAAGACCGAACCTTTCCGCGCTCCGTCGCTGGCTGAAGCGGACGAGACCTATCGCGCCATTCAGAAGCGCATTGCTGAACTTGGCGATGAGCGAATTGCGACTGAAGAAGCAATCGCCAAACTAGACGACGACATCCGATCACGTCCTGCACCTGGAATTCGCGCTGAGGTCGCTGCTCTCATTGGTCAAACGGTTGACGCGGAGCTTGCCGGTCGGGGCGCGCGGCGTCGGGAGCTACGCAAGCACTCCGACGATATCGAAGCGGCAAT